>JALYTR010000059.1 GCA_030854165.1 Pseudomonadota bacterium
CTCGGCGACGATGCGGCCGCGCCGGGCGCTGACCTTCTGGCCGGCCTGGGCGCGCTGGACGCCATCGATGACGACGAGGTCGCCGGCCTTAAGGCCGGTGCGCACGACCCGCAGGCCCTCGGCGATCGGCCCCAGTTCCACCGGTCGCGCGTGGGCCAGTCCTTCCGGGGTCACGATATAGACGATCTGCCGCTCCTGGTCGGTGACCACCGCCTGATCGGGAATGAGCAGGGCCGGGTAGGCGCCCGATCCCAGCAGCCGCAGGTGGCCGAACATGCCGGGGGTGAGGAAGTGATCGGGATTGGCGACCACGGAGCGGCCGCGGATGGTTCCGGAGGCGGCGTCAAGGGCGTTGTCGACGAAATCCATCCGGCCCCTCCAGCGATAGGTCGGCTCGTCCTGAAGGCGGATCTCCACTGGGTTGGCGGCGCGCCGCGAAGATGTGCGCGTGCCGGCGGCGTTTTCGCGGGCGTATTTCAGATAGAGAGCTTCGGACCCAGTGAAGGCGAAGCGGATCGGATCGAGGTTCACGATATTGGTGAGGACGGTGGTGTCGGCGGTGACCAGGTTGCCCGGCGCGATCCGGCGGTCGGAAACACGCCCTGCCAGCGGCGCGGTCACCTTGGTGAAGGCGAGGTTGAGCGCGGCGGTGGCGACACTGGCCTGGGCGGAGAGCACGTCGGCGGCGGCCTGGCGCTGGGTCGCGACCAGCAGTTCGTAGGCCTGCTGGCTGATCGCCTTGGCGGCCAGCAGTGTGGTCCCGCGGGCGGACTGCGCGCGCGCATTGACCAGCGCGGCCTGGGCGTGGGCGGCGGCGCCCTTGGCCTGATCGAGGGCGGCCTGGTAGGGGCGGGGATCGATGACGAAGAGAACCTGGCCCTTTTTGACGAAGTCGCCGTCCTTGAAGCCGACCGATCGCAGATAGCCGGAGACCCTGGGCCGCACGTCCACCGAATCCACCGCGACGAACTGACCGAGGAAATCGTCCCAATCGACGACGTTCGCGGCCAGAGGGTTGGCTACGGTGACCGCCGGCGGGGCGGGCTCCGCGGGCGCCTTCTTGGCGCCGCACCCGGCCATGGC
Organism: Pseudomonadota bacterium; assembly: GCA_030854165.1. GTDB lineage: Bacteria > Pseudomonadota > Alphaproteobacteria > Caulobacterales > Caulobacteraceae > Acaudatibacter. The sequence continues at coordinate 1,084 of JALYTR010000059.1, forward strand.
CATGCACGATAGCGCCAGCAGAACCGGCGCGAGAACTCTACGCATGCGCCCCCTTTGACCGCCAGCGGACGCCCGCGCAACGTCCGAACGCCGATTCCTGGCGAAAAGTGCCGGTGGGCCATCCCTCATCCGACCCTGGACGATTCCACGACCCGACGCCGGACGCCTTCATGCGCGGCGCCTATCGCGGCAGGAAGTCGTTGGGTTCCACCAGCCGCAGGCCGGGCGATTCCTGGATGCACTGCCTCAGGAGGAAGGCATGGCCCGAACCGTAAAACACCACGACCCGGTCTCCTGGGCGGGCGAGTTGGACGATGTTGGCGCAGATCAGGAAATTGCGCCGATACCAGGCCGTCAACAGGTCGGCTCCGGGCTGCTCCGATCCGCCGCCGATCCGCAGCATCGCCCGATAGAAACCATTGTCGGACGAAATCCGCGACGGGTCGTTGAGGTAGCGGAGCTCGGCGATCACGCCGCCGGCCGCCAGCTTGCCTGCCTGGGCGCGGACCATGGCCTCGATCCCGGCATTCTCGCGATCCAGGATGGCCTGCCCGCCATGATTTTTGGCATAGGCCTGCACCGCCTCATACGGGAAATCGCCGGCGACATCGACGCCATGCACGACGGTCAGGCCCGCTCGTTTGGCGAGCCGGAAGCCGAGTTGCACGACCTCGTTTCGGGACGGCGGAAGATCGCCTCGCAGATAGTGCGCGTAGCGGTCGGCGGCGATGTCGGCCGGCCATTCTGCCGCCACGATCGTCGGATGGAAGCGCGAGAGCGCGGCGATCGCCGCGGCGATTTCCGCTTGGCGAGGCGGGGCCAGGACATCGTCGACTTGCAGGTTGTGCAAATCCCGGCCCGGGTTGCTCATATGGAAGTCGCCCACGATCATCACTGACGCGGGCGGCGTCATCGGTTCGGCGGCGAACGCGGGCCAGGCGATGCAGGCCAGTGCGGCGAGCGTCCGCGTCAGCCGGCAAAGCCGCTCCATGATGTCCCTCCCGATCCACTCCGCCCAGGGGTAGCGATCCGACCCCGAGCCGCCAAGTTAAATGCGGGCAATGTGGGCGCCGCCTCAAAAATCGGCGGTGAGGCCCACGAACAGGAAGCGGCCGAGCGGGTCGTAGATCTGCGAGAAGGTGTTGCCGTTGCCCACCACGCCGGGAAGTTCGCCGCTGCCGATGACCGGCGGATCGCGGTCGAAGATGTTGTTGACCCCGGCGCGCAGCGTGTAGCGATCCCTGAAGCGGTATTGCGCCGCCAGGTCGAAGTAGTTGTAGGCTTCGATGCGGGAATCCGCGTTGGTGGTGTTGCCGGTATCGACGCTCGACGGGCCGATATAGCGCCAGTTGACCGACACCTCGAACCCTTCGAGGGGCGTCGTCCAGGTGAGCCGCACCTTGGACCGGAAGGCGGGAAGCGGACCCGACTGCGGCGAGGAGACGCCCTGGCAGGTGACCCCGAAGCGGCCGACGCACTGCAGGACCGCCGCGCCTGGAATGCCCGTGAAGATCTGGTAGTCGTGGGTGTAGGTGCCGAGAAAGTCGATGCCGATCCCGCCGAAATCGCCCATGCCGAGATCCTTGAAATGGGTCTTGTAGCCGGCCGCGAAGTCGATGCCCGAGGTCTTCAGGAAGCCGCCGTTCTGTTCGAGATCGACGGTGTAGCCAGATGTCGGCGCGCCGATGATGTTGGTTCCAAGCCACAGGGAGCCGGTGCCGGCGGCCCGGTGGATCAGCGAGCAGAACTGTGGATTGCCGGTCGTGGCGCACTGATCGATGATGTTGTCGGTGCCGAAGGGCCCGATGACGTTGGTGATCTTGATGTTGAAATAGTCGGCCGAGAAGCTGGCCCCGGGCAGGAATTCATGGGGGGTGAGCACCACCCCCACCGAATAGGTGTTGGAGGATTCCGGCTTCAAGGCCGTGTTGCCCCCCAGAAGGCCGTTGTACTGGTTGGCAGGGTTGGCGAGGATGTGGCCGTACTGGGCGGCGGTGACCCCGGTGTTGGCGCATTGGGCGGCGGTGAAGAGCGGCGCCGCGCCGGTGCAATTGTCGGTGTTTCCGTCCAGAACGATGACGTGCGGATTGAACAGTTCGAGAATGTTGGGCGCCCGAACGGCGCGGTTGAAGCCGCCGCGGACGCGGATGTCGTCGGTGATCGCCCAGTCGCCGGTGATCTTGTAGGTGCTGTTGTCGCCGGCCGATGAGTAGTGGGCGAAGCGGTAGCCGACATCGAGGTTCAGGGACTTGGCGAACGGCGCGTCCTCGACGAGGGGGACGCGGGCCTCGGCGAACAGTTCCTTCACGTCGAAGCCGCCGGCGACGGGGAGGGTCGGGCCGCCCTGGCCGGCCAGGTCGCCGGTCAGGAACTCCTGATCGACCCGGTAGTCGAGGGTTTCACGGCGATACTCGGCCCCGAAGGCCACCCCAATCCCCTCATGGGCATAGGGGCTCTTCAGGCCATAGTCGCCCAGGTTGCCGGTGACCGCGCCGCTGACCACCTGTTCGGTGGTCTGGCCCTCCTTGAAGCCGGGGGTATTCAGATAGTTGACGGCCGCCTGGGTGACGCCGCCCGGCGTGAAGATATTGTAGGGGACACACAGCGGATCGGTCGGCGGCGCCCCATTGGGGCCAGGCAGCGTCGATGCGCAGACCGGAGCGCCGGTGGGGCCGGTGACCACGTCGATGGCGTTCTTGAACTTCGTCGTCGATATGTCGTTGAGATAGTTCTCGGCATAGATGTCAACGCCGTACTGGGCGTTGACATCGTAGTGCCAGTTGTCGTTCAGGTCGCCCTTGAGGCCGACCACGGCCCGGTAGTCGGTGTGCCGCAGGTTATCCTGGCGATTGCCGCCCTCGACGTTGCGCTTGAGGATGACCACGTCGGGGTTGGAAGCGCCCGGCGCGGCGGGGTCGATGCCGGCGTTGGTGCAGATGGTGGCCACCTCCTGCGGCGACAGCAGGGGATCGGTGCAGGAGATGTTGTAGGTGTGGCCGCCCCCGACGGTGGTGGGGGCGATCTGGGCGACCGTGTGGTCGTCCATGAACATGAACTCGGAATAGGCCTGGAACGCCTTGCTGATGTCGTAGTGGGCGAAGAAGCCGCCGCTGTAGCGCTCGTCCGGCCGCTGAAAGTAGTTGGTGGCCGCGAAGTTGTAGACGTCCGTCGGCAGGCGGGGGCGGAAATTCCCAGGGTGGGCGGTATCCAGGGTGACATCGGCGACGAAGGTGGTCTGGGCCTTGTTCCCGATCAGGAACCGGCCGCCGGGAATGAAGCTCGATCCGGCGCAGACAAAGCCATCGCCCGCGCCATTGAGCGCTTCGTTGCAGTTGCTGTAGTCCCGCGTGTCCTGCGTCACCGGGTCGATGTGGCGATAGCTGACATAACCTTCCACATTGCCCTTGCCGTCGGGGCTGTTGGCGCCGATGATCGCCGTGACGTCCACGGTATTGCCGTCGAAGACGTTGCCGGTGGGCGGGGTGAAGCCTTTGGCGATGTTGGCGGCCTGCGAGACCGTGTTGCCGTTGTTGTTCTGGTAGATGCCGTAGTTGACGTCGAGGCGCACGCCCTCGAAGTCACGCTTCATGATGAAGTTGACCACCCCGGCCACGGCGTCCGAGCCATAGACCGACGAGGCGCCAGCAAGGTCCACTTCCACCCGGTCGATCAGGGCGGCGGGGATGAAATTGATGTCGGCGAAGGGGAAGACCGGATCGCCGGGAACCAGGCGGCGGCCATCGACCAGCACCAGGGTGCGTTGTGGACCCAGGTCGCGCAGGGAGATGTCGGCGGTGCCGGTGGCGCCGTTGGCGAGGTTGCCGCCCTGGTCGGCCACGGCTTGCGGCAGGGTGTTGACCAGGTCCTCGACCCGGCTCGTGCCGGTGAGCTTGATCTCGGCGTTGTTCACCGACGTCACCGGGGCGATGCTGGTGAGATTGGGCTGCGGAATGCGCGAGCCGGTGACCACGAACTCGGTTACGGCGGTGGCGCCGTTGTCGGCCACGGCCGTGGCGGCGGGAGCGGAAGCGGGGGCCGGAGCGGCGGCGGGCGCCGTTTGGGCGTGGCCGTCGGCCGCCCACCCCAGGGTCAGCGCGCCACAGATGACGGTGGAGGCAAGCAGGCGTTCGCGCCTGGTCGAAGACGTGGTTCTCATTTCTAAATCCCCGGTGGCCGCTCCGAATTGAACGGGGTAACCCGTCCCCTCAAAGCCGGCGGCTATAACTAGATCGTCATTCGAATAGTGGATGGGAGGCAATACCTGTCAATCATCATTCGATCAGTTTGCGCCTATGCGACCAACTGTCTCAAAAACAACACAACTATACTATTACCATGGTAAATGTGACTACCGACAGCCGTAATGTTGCAGGTGTCTCTTGATGTTGAAATGCGGGACCTTGGAGCGCGTCGCGCCCTCGCCCATCGTCGCGTCGGGTAAGGCGTCATTGACCAGCGCCTCGACCGCGCCGCCGAGGTCAACCTGGACCGCGAAATTGTAATCCGCCGCCAGAACGTGCGCGCCGCCAACGCCGCGTGCGCGACGACGGCCGGCCGGCGCGCCAAGATGATCCGACGCTCGCCCTGGGCGATCTGGTCTCGCGGAGTCGGCTCATCATGAAGTGTCTCGAATTTGCGCCAGCCGAGCCGGCGGCGGTCGGCGGCGCCGGCGGCCCTTCCGACGCCGTGGCCCTGGAGACGGTCGGCGCGCTCATGCAGGTGCGGCCCGCCGATTTCCAGCGGGCCCGCGGCCTATTCACCCTGCTGGGCGATCCGGGCCGGCGCACGGTCCTCGAGAGCCTGTCACGTCGGCCTCAGAGGCCCTCCGAGACCCTGCCAGAGGCGACCGGCATGAACGAGGCCGATATCTATCATCGCCTGCGCAGCCTCAGGCGCGGCGCGGTGATCTCGAGGGATCGCCATCATGTCTACAGGGTCGATCCCGACGCCCTCGGCTGCGCCAGCCGATACGTCGACACCCTCATGGCGGCGGCCGCCCTGACCCAAGGGACCCATTCTCGATGACCCCCCTCGCGACGACGGTTGAACTCGACGCCGTTCTCGAAGCCTTGGCCGATCCGACCCGGCGGGACATCTTCGAGCGCCTCGTCATCCGGCCCCGGCGGGTCGGCGAACTGGCCGGCGATCTTCCGGTCACCCGGCCCGCCGTCTCCCATCACATCCGCGTGCTTCGCGAGGCGGGCTTAGTGCGCGACCGCGACGGATCGATCCAGGCGGTCGCCGAGGCGCTGCCGATCGTGCGCCTCTACTTCGATCGCCTTTGGCTGGAAGCCTCGCTCGGCGACGCGTGGCTGGCGCGGCGGCGACTCGAAACGCGCGATTTTGGTCTTTGATTCACGCCCTCGACGGGGCGGCGGCCGTGCGGCATCGTGTCATCTTCTTGGCGCCATCGATCGCGCCCTAGATCGGTGGGGTGGAAACGCTTCGAAATGACACCGCGTCGCCGGACGCGCCGGTCTTCGCGGCGTGAACGCGCGCCCGCCGGCGCGGGTCATCCCGATCAGCCAGGCGAATTGGCGCGGCCTGCGGGTCAAGGTGATCGACGCGACGCCCGGCCGGTTCGAGGATCCGCCCAGGCCCGAGGATCGACTGATGATCCACCTGGGCGCTCCGGCCCGGACAACGGGCGGTTACGACGGCCGCGGTGGTCCCCGGGTTCAATCGCGTGGCGACATGGATTTCATCCCGGCCGGATCAGGCGGGTTGTGGGACGATGAAGACCCCACCTCGACCATGAGCATCTGGTTCTGCCCCTCCCTCCTGAAAACGGCGGCCAAGGGGGCCGACAGGTGCTTCCCGCCCAGTCCTCGAACCGGGCAGCGGGACGTCCAGATGTTCCGGCTGGCGCTGATCCTGGAGGAAGAAGCGCGCAACACCGCTCCGGCCGATCCCCTGTTCATCGACGCCATCGCCGCCGCCCTGGTCGCCAGGCTGGCCGGCGATCGCGACGCCACCGACCGCGCGGTGGCCACGGCCACCCTATCGGGGCCCAAGCGCCGACGGGTGCTCGACTTCATCGACGAGAACCTGGGCGAAGAAATCACCATCGCCGAACTGGCCGCCGCAGTCGATCTGAGCCCGTCGCACTTTCGCGTTCTGTTTCGGCAAACCCTGCGGCGTCCGGTCCATAGGTATATCGTCGAGCGGCGTGTCCACAGGGCCAGAATGCTCCTGGAGGGAGGTCATGCCTCGATCAGCCAGGCGGCGCTGGAAAGCGGCTTCTGCCATCAAAGCCACATGGCGCGCCACATGCGCCAGGTGCTGGGCCTCACCCCCTCCGAGCTGGCGAGGTCTTGAAGGCACGGCCGAATCGCCGTCGGCGGCCAGGCAGGCTTGATTGGAAGAGGCGACAGGCCGGCGCTTTGTCCCACGCGCCACGAGTGTCTCAAGTGTCGAGCCGCATCCCGCGGTTGGCGACCCAGACAAGCCAGCCTAGCCGTCCACTTCGGCGATGGGCCGGTCGTCGCCGTCGGCCAGTTCGACGCGCCAGCGACCCGTCGCATCCTGATACTGGATGGCGCGGGTTTCTCCTGGAATTTCCTGTTCGCGGGCCACGCGCCGGGCGGCGGTCAGGGCGCCGTCGTGGGTTGCATAGGTCTCAGAGAAGACATCCCCAAGGGCGTAGGCCCAGCCGCCGTCGTGCTCCACGATTTTGTAGTGAATTTCGCTCACCATTGGCTCCTCGGCGCGGCCCGCGGACATCCGCCATGGCCCAATCCCCGACCCGCGTCGAAGTTCCAATGGGGCGCATCCCGGTATGGTGGGGGTCCCGGTATGAACGGAACCTAAACGGTGCGTCCCGCGCTCATTCAGGAAGACGCGCGCAGGATCGGCGCAATCACGCTGAGTCTTGCCCGCGGGTTCGTCCGCCACCGGCGAGCGCAACCCTAAGACCAAGGAGTCTTTTATGATCAAGCTTCAGTCCGCCTCCCTCGCGGTGCTGCTAGGCGTCGGGGCCATGGCCGCCGCGCCCATCGCCGCCCAGGCCCAGGTCAGCGTCGGCATCGGCATCGGGGTGCGCGTCGCCCCGCCGCCCCTGCCGATCTACGCCCAGCCGCCGATTCCCGGCTATGGCTACATCTGGACCCCCGGCTACTGGGCGTGGGACGCTGGCGTGGGCGACTACTACTGGGCGCCGGGGGACTGGGTCCTGCCGCCGCGCATCGGCTTTCTGTGGACGCCGGCCTGGTGGGGCTGGAACAACGGCGTCTATGCGTTCAACGCCGGCTATTGGGGGTCGCACATCGGCTTCTACGGCGGCATCAACTACGGTTTCGGCTACAACGGCTACGGCTATGAAGGCGGCTATTGGAGAGGTAGCAATTTCTTCTATAACCGCGCCGCCAACAACTTCTCCAACGTCCATATAAACAACGTCTACAATCGGACGATCATCAATCGCGGCGCCTACAATCGGGTAAGTTACAACGGCGGCCGAGGCGGCCTCGCCGTCCGGCCGACGGCGGTCCAGCACGCCGCCGCCAGAGAGACGCACCTCTCGCCTACCGCCGCGCAGATCCAGCATCGCCAGGCGGCGAGCGCCGACCGCGCCCAGTTTGCCAAAAACAATCACGGCAGGCCGCCGATCGTCGCGACCCGAAGGGCGGGCGCGTTCACGGCCGCCAAAGTCGTGACCGCCAGGCCCGCCCTGGCCGCCAGACACATCGCGGCTCATACGATCGTCCCGGCCAGCCATCACGCCATGACGGCGAGGGCCGCCTCGGCGCACACCGTTCACCACGCCACGACGGTCCATCGCGCCCATGTCGCGACCACTCACGGCCATGCCGCGACACATCGACACTACACCGCCAGCGTTCACCATCAGGCGCGCATGACTCATTCCAGCGGCTCACCCTATCGCGCCACCCATCATCGATCGGCGGCGTACCGGCCGGCCCATCATCAAACCCAGGCGCCGGTCAGTCATCAGGCGCCGATCCGGCATCAGGCGTCAGCGCCGGTCCGCCAGGCCCAGCCAAACCGAGGCGGCCAGCCGAACCGCGCGGCCGGAAGGGACAATCGGCCCCACAACTAGGATTGGGCGCGCGGCGCGGGCCTCAACTTCGGGGCCCGCGCCGCCAGCCTCACCGCCAGGGCGGCGCGGTCGGCGGCGCTCAGGTCCATGCCCGCCGCGGCCCCCCATTGAGCCTTGGTCGCGGCGTCCTGGCGCAGGCCGGCCAGGGCGTCGCCCCACATCAGATGCAGCCGACCCCAGCGCGGCGCGAAGGCTTCGGCGGCGGCGAACCGGCCGATCGCCCCGTCGAAATCGCCGCGCCTGGTCAGGGCCTCTCCCCATGCCTCCAGCGGATCGGCGAAGGAAGGTCC
>JALYTR010000060.1 GCA_030854165.1 Pseudomonadota bacterium
GGACGAGGATGCCGCGCTCAACGCCCACGCGCGCCTCACCGCGCACCCATCGGGATTCCATTGAATCGGGGGTCCAGACCACGAGGACGGCGGCGGCGATCTCCAGCTCCGCGGCGATCTGGCGATCGAACTCCTGGCCCGGACAAATCTCCGGGTCCCACCAGACCGCCCAGCCCTGCGCCTCGATAGCGGCCACGAGCGGCGCGACCCGCGCCTTATCGCCGCGAGCGTAGGAAACGAAGACGTCAGCCATACTGGTCGGGCCTCACCCCGGAATTACTCCCGCGATATTGTCGGGTCTTGGGTAGCTTAACTCAGTCCGCACGTGAGCGGCAGGGCGATCGCGGCCGATCGACTTGGTCGCCCGGAATGGTCAGGGCGCCGGCAACGGCAGAAGGCGGACGCGCGCTCGGCCAGGTTCGATCGTGAGCAAAGCGCCACGCTCCAGTTCGGACGCCATTTGCCGAAGGGCTTGGATGACCTGGGGGCCTATGGCGACTGGGCTGATATCGTCGGCGCGGATTTGCACGACACTGGGCTTAGAGCCGGATGGCTTCGTATACGAAGCCTGAATCCGGCTCTACACTTTGAATCTAGAGCAAGATTCAGCTCCGAGGCGATTCCGCCTCGGACCATCTTGCTCTAGGAGCCGCCGGTGGCGGCGAGGATCGCGCCGAAGTCGAGGTCGTGGGTCAGGACGACGCCGCCGCGCGCGACCGCAGAGGCCATGATCGCCGAATCGGCCGCGTCACCCGCGCCGACCGACGACCAGTGAACCGCCGTGAAACCCGCCCCGTTCAAGACATCCACCCAGCGCGGCGAAAGATTCATGTCGATGATGAACCTCATGCTCTAAGCGACCTCGCGTTCCTCCGCGCGCCACGCGGCATAGCGCAGGGCCTGCATGATGTCGTCGCGTTCGAGGTAGGGGCAATCGACCAACAGCTCATCGACTCCGCGCCCCGCGCCGATCTGTCCGACGATCATGCCGACAGTCACGCGAAGTCCTCGGACGCACACCTTGCCGCCCATCACGGCCGGATCCACGGTGATGCGATCGAGCGTGTCCATCCTCGAGGTATCCAAATTCGCGTCGCGAATGCGAACGCTCCCTGACTAACACAAACGCCGAAGACATTCGACGATCCCGCTCCCATCGGTTCACGGCCTCCCCGCGGATTGGGTTGCGACAGTTCCACGAGCGCGGCCAACTCGCTCGCCCCGGCGCTCACGGCCGGCCGATGGCGTAGAACCGGTTGGCGCGCTGGTCGCGCAGGGCGTCGGGGGAGAGGGTGAGGAGGGCATTCAGTTCGCCCTCCACCGCATCGCCCACCCGGCTGATGGCGAGCGCCGGGTCGGCGTGGGCGCCGCCCACCGGCTCCTGGACGATCCGATCGACCACCTTGAGGCCGATCAGATCCTGGGCGGTGATCTTCATGGCCTGGGCCGCGCCTTGCGCCATGGCCCGGTCGCGCAGCAGGATCGAGGCGCAGCCCTCGGGCGAGATCACCGCATAGATGGAATGCTCAAGAATTAGAACCTTGTTGGCGGCGGCGATGCCGATGGCCCCTCCGCTCATGCCCTCGCCGATGACGGTCGCGATCATCGGCACGCCCAGGGTGAGGCACCGCTCGGTGCCCCGCGCGATGGCTTCGGCGACACCCCGCTCCTCGCCGCCGATGCCCGGATAGGCGCCGCCGGTGTCGATGAAGGAGAGCACCGGCAGGTTGAACTGCTCGGCCAGATCCATCAGCCGCACCGCCTTGCGGTAACCCTCCGGGCGGGCAGCGCCGAAGTTGTGCTTGATGCGGGTGGTGGTGTCGTGGCCCTTTTCCTGGCCGATGACCATGACCGGCGCCCCGCGAAAGCGGCCGAGGCCGCCCAGGATGGCCTGATCGTCGGCGAACTTGCGATCGCCGCGCAGTTCGACGAATTCCTCGATCAGGCCGGCGACATAGTCGATGAAGTGGGGCCGCTCCGGATGGCGGGCGATCTGGGTCTTCTGCCAGGCGTCCAGATGGGCGTAGGCCTGGGCGCGCAGTTCGCCGACCCGCTCGTGCAGGGCGGCGATTTCGGCGTCGAAGGCGCCGGGGCCGTTGACCTCCGAGAGCTTTGACAGCTCGTCGATCTTGGCCTCGAGCTCGGCGATCGGCCGCTCGAATTCCAGATAGTGCGCGGCCATGAATGCCTGAGGATCGCCTGCCGTCCGTGGAAAGCGCGGAACCTAGGCGGGAAGGGTTGGGGGGGCAAGTTGGAGGGCGCGGCCAGACGCGGCGGTCCCGACAGGCCGTCCTCTAAAACCCATACACCCCCGCCATCTCCGGGTCCTTCTCGGCCACCAGGCGCGCCAGATCGACCATGACCTTGGCCTGTTTCCAGGTGGCGTCGTCCTGCATCTTGCCGTCGATCATGGCGACGCCGGCCCCGCCCGGCATGGCGGCCAGGATGCGGCGGGCGAGGGCGACTTCGGCGGGGTCGGGGGAAAAGACGCGCCTGGCGATGGCGATCTGGCTGGGGTGAAGGCTCCAGGCGCCGGCGCATCCCAAGACGAAGGCGTTGCGAAACTGCTGCTCGCAGCCGACCGGGTCGGCGATGTCGCCGAACGGGCCGTAAAAGGCCTTGATCCCGGCCGCGGCGCAGGCGTCGATCATGCGGGCCAGGGTGTAGTGCCAGATGTCCTGCTGGACAGTGGCGCGCGGCGCGCCGTCTTCTCCGGCGTCGGCCAGAACGCGATAGGCCGGATGGCCGCCGCCGACCCTGGTGGTCTTCATGCCCCGGCTGGCGGCGAGGTCGGCGGGGCCGAGGCTGATTCCCTGCAAGCGCGGGCTGGCCGCCGCGATCGCCTCGACATTGGTCACCCCCTGGGCCGTCTCCAGGATGGCGTGGAGGAGGATCGGCCGGATAAGGCAGTGGCGCGCCTCAAGCACGGCCAGAAGCTGGTCCATGTAGTGAATATCCCACGGCCCTTCGACCTTGGGGATCATCATCACGTCGAGCTGGCCGCCGCAGCCGGCGACGATTTGCGTGACATCGTCGAAGTGCCAGGGCGTCGCGGGCCCGTTGATCCGCACCCACAGGCCCGTTCCCGCCGCCGCGAAATCCGCGCCGCGCGCCATGTCGATGAAGCCGGCCCGCGCCGCCGCCTTGGCCTCGGCGGGAATGGCGTCCTCCAGATTGCCGCACAGGACATCGACCTCGCTGGCGTTTTCCACGGCCCAGGCGCGCGCCTTGTCCAGGTGGGCGGGAGGAAATGGATCACCCGCTCCAGGCGGGCGGGAAGCTCGCAGAGCGGGGCCGGCGCGCCTTGCGCCAGGGGCTGGAAGAAGGCGCGCGGCGGCCGGTTCATCGTGCAAGGTCTCCCGACGGGGCGCCTACTTCGGTGCGCCGAGGTAATCCATCTTGCCCAGCGGCACGCCCTGGTTGCGAAGCACGTCGTAGGCGGTCGTCACATGGAAGAGGAAGTTAGGCATGGAAAACAGCAGGAGGAAATCGCGGCCGGTGAAGGTCATGGAGCCGCCGGGAAACTTCAGCTCGATGGTCCGATCCTCGCCGCCATCGATCTGCTCGGGCTTGATGGTCTCCAGATAGGCGACGGTCTTGGCGATCCGCTCTTTCAACTCCGGGAAGGTGGTCTCGGTGTCGGGCATGCTGGGGGGCTCCGCGCCGGCCAGCCTGGCCGCGCCACCTTTGGCCGCGTCGCTGGCCATCTGGATCTGGCGGGTCAGGGGATACATGTCGGGGGCCAGCCGCGCCTCGGCGAGGGTGGAGAGGGCGACGCCGCCCTCCTTGGCGTAGGCCTCGGCCTTGTCCAGTATGGCGATGAGGTTGCGCGACATGCGCAGATAGACGGGGATGGAGACTTCGTAGAGAGAGAGGGGCAACGGACGTTTCCTTTGTGGCGAGGGATGTCGCCGCCAGATAGGGCGGGCCGAGGCCGGGCCCAAGAGGCGAGGCGCGATAAGGATCGATCGGGATGTGGGAAGCAAGGCGGGAATCCGTGGATCGGTGCGAACGGGTCCAGGTGCTGCGGGGCGGCGCGACCCTTCCGTTCGGGGACGCCCTGGACGCCTTGCGGGGCGATGAGGGCTTTCGGGCCTTCCTGCTGGCGGAACTGGCCGCCACGCCGCATCCCGCCTTCTTCTGGGAAACGCCGCCCGTCACGCGGGAAAATCTCGGCGCGCCGTTTGAATATGTGACGATCGCCGCGCCCAGCCTCCGCGCCGTGGCGGCGGACCCGCGCCCGTTCGCGAAGGAACTCCAGACCGGCCCGAAGGGCGCGACGGTGACGGCGTTCGCCAACCTCTCCGGCGACGCGCGGCTGATCGCGCCGAGGTCCCTGGGCCCGCCGGACGCCTACGCCCACCTCGCCGCCTTCCTACGCGGCACGCCGCGGAGGCAGCAACACGATCTGCTGGCGCTGATGGCGGCCGAGGCCCAGGGCGCCCTTTACGACCGCCCGCTGTGGATCAGCACCGCCGGCCTTGGCGTCTTCTGGCTTCATATCCGATTGGACAGCCGGCCGAAGTACTATTCCCATGCGCCGTACCGCCGGTGGATCGGCGCCGGTCACTAAAAAGGACTCCTCGGATTCCGACCATATCTCTATTGTAAAATTATTTTCATGTCTTGAAAGTCGAAGGTAACCGCATATGGTTTGAAGAATTCATGTCCGACCATCCCGGCCAGGTGAAACCCAAAAGTGTTTTCCCAGGGAAACGGCCCATCGTAGAGACCCGCGACATTGTCTTCCTGAACGCCGCCGAAGGAAAGGCGATGCACGGTGTACGGCACGATCTTCAGCGTCCCGCCTCCTCCGGCGCCTTCGTAAGCCTTGTCTTTCTCCAGCTTGACGCCAGCGTCCTTGATAACCGATTCCGCCAACTTGACGCCTGCCCCAGCCAGCCCCGTATCGACGAAGAGGAGCGCGGGCGGCGTCGTCTCCACGCGACCCCAGCCCACCATGAAGTGGTCGCTCGCCATCCAGATGGGAACCGCGATCGCCTTGGCCGAGGACGCCGCCGCGAACCGCTCCAGGCTTTGGGCCGTCTTGCGGCGCAGCACAAGCTCGCCGCGCGGATAGTCCAGGGTCGCCAGGAAATGGTACAGCAGAGTCGTGCCGATGATCCCGTCGATCCGTTTCACGCCAAGACCTTTTGAGAGTTGACGCAGCGGCATTATCGCGATGGGCACGTTCTTGATGGTCCAGTCGCCGGCGGTGAGGGAGTCGATCCGCCCAAGCTGGACATCCGCGTGCTGGCCGCCGGAAAAAGTGCCTTGCACCGTCCCGAACCGCAGCGCGCCAACCTCTTGGGCGAATTGCGTGTCGAGGGTCACCTCGGAGCCCCCGGTATCGATGAAGAAGGTGACTTCGTCGCCGCCGTTTATGCGCACACTGACGACCGGCAGCGGATCCGTCTTCAAAAACTTCAGGCGTGTAGACTCTCCAGCGCCACTAATTTCATAGGGCGTTTGACGCTTAAAACTCTCCAGCTTCGCAACATTAAGCGTTGGATACTGCGAGACGACCAACTTGTTGCTGCTTACATCGACACCGTTCAACGCCGCCGCCGCTTTTGGAAAATCGTCGCCGCGATAGAACGCCTCGGCCAACATGACCTTGGCGTCGGCGTCACCCGGCCGCAGGTCGATGGCCATTTTCAGCCATTTTTCCGCATCGCCCAGCCGGTCGGACAGCAACGCAATGCGCCCCAACCGCAGGATGGCCCGATAGTCCTTTGGGTCGCGAGCGGCCAGCCGCGCATACACCGTGCCTGCTTCCGCGAACTTTCCGTCTTGGAAAAGCTGGTCGGCGGAAGCGATATCCGGACGGCGAGGCTGGGATATCGCTTGTCCCGCAAGAGTGCACGATGTGAGAATTCCAGCGAGCGTGAAGCAAACCCAAGCACGTCTCATTTGCGGTCCGCAATCAGGGTTGGAGCGTAAGGACCGGAGGTTTATCGGAAGCCAGGCAAGCGGGCAAGTTGCACGCCTTCGGCCGACGCCAACTTGGAGAATGGCGAGATGTTTCAGGTTTCAGCCGGCGCCTTTGGCCTTCGTGAAGAGTAGCCACGCGTGGAGACGCCCGATCGGAAGTGGGCTCGTCCCTGTCCGGGATGGTCGAAGCCCGGTTCGAAGGGGGTGGGACCCGATCGGATGGAGAGTGGCGTTTGCCTTCGATGGCTCGCCCGCTACAATCGGCTCGACATGAGGGGGCGGCATGGAAGTTCACAAACCGAGGCCCATTCACAGCTGGCGCGAGCTGGCGAGCGAAATCGCCGTCGTGGTGATCGGCATCGCGATCGCCCTGAGCGGGGAACAGGTCATCGAGACCCTGCGCTGGGATCATCGGGTTCGCGAAGCCGAGGGATCGATGCGGCGGGAACTGGCGGAAGACACCCGCGACGCCTATTTCCGCCTGACGACCGAAACCTGCGCCAGACAGGATCTCGACCATATTCAAAGCCTGCTCGTGGCGTCGCGCGATCACGGCGCGCCTGTTCCGCTCGTCGCGCGCTACTCGAGACCTTTGCGCGCCTGGCTGGGCGACGCCTGGGCGAACGCGCGCGCCCTCCAGATCGCCAGCCACATCTCTCAGCGGCGTGTGACCGCCTATTCTTCGGCCTACTTCTTCCCGTCACTTCTGCGCGGGATACAGCCTCAGGAACGTGAGGCGGTGAGCGAACTCAACACGCTGACCGTGAACGCCGGGCGACTGGCGCCGGCCGAGCGCGACCGATTGTTCGTCGCCCTCATGAAGGCCCGCGAGTTGGACCGCGAAACGACCTTGGGCGCCTGGTATCTGATTCACGAGACCGGGGCCCTCGGCCTGCGCCTTACCCTTGGCGAAAGGCGCGATGAGATGGCCAAGGCGCGGACGCTCTATGGCGACTGCGTCACGGCGCCCGACCTTGCGAAAGCGCCTTAGCAACGCGGAAATCCGGCCGCGAGCGCACCGGTCTTATCTTCGCTCCTTTCACCGTTCCCCCCGCCTCGCCAGGGGATGCTTGGTCTCGACCACCTCCCGGAGCCGGTCCTGGGTGACGTGCGTGTAGATTTGGGTGGTGGCGATGTCGGCGTGGCCGAGCAGGGTCTGGACGACGCGCAAATCGGCGCCGCCCTCCAGGAGGTGGGTAGCGAAGGCGTGGCGCAGGACGTGGGGACTCACCTTGGCCGGATCGACGCCGGCGGCGACGGCCGCCTCGTCGAGCATCTGGGCGAAGCGGCGGGCGGTGAGACGCCCGCCTCGCCCGCGGGAGGGAAAGAGCCAGGGATTGGTCGCCGCGCTTTTGACCCCACGTCCGGGAAGGAAGGCCACGCGGGCGGGAAGATAGGCTTTCACCGCGGCGCGCGCCGCGCCGTTCAGGGGGGCGAGGCGCTCCTTGCCGCCCTTTCCCTTGACGATGAGATAGGCCGGATCGCCGGCCAGGGCGGCCATGGTTAGGGCGATCAACTCGGAGACGCGCAGGCCCGAAGCGTAGAGAATCTCGATCATCGCCGCCAGTCGAAGCCCCGCCGCTCCGTCCCGCGCGCCCGCAGCGGCGATCAGGCGCTCCACCTCTTCACCGCTCAACACCTTGGGGAGCGGACGGCCCTGGCGCGGCGCTTCCACCCGCCGCGAAGGATCATCGACGCGCCACCCCTCGCCGAGCACGAAACGGTAGAACTGGCGCACCGCGGAGCGGCGGCGGGCCGCCGTGGACGGTGAGAGGCCCCGCGCGCCCTGGCCCGAGAACCAGGCCTCGATGTCGTCCGCCGTCGCGGCCGCCAGATCGCCGCCGCGCCCGGCTAGAAAGGCGGCGGCGTCGGCCAGGTCGCGGGCGTAGGCGGTCAGGGTGTTGGCCGCCGCTCCGCGCTCGGCGGCCATCATTTCGAGGAAGACCTCGATCCAGTCCGCTCCGCTCATGGCGCCCGCCGCACCCCGATCGTTGTGGAAACTTGGCGCGCGGGGGCGGGCTCGTGTAAAGGGCGCATCTGGACATGAACGCCTTTGCCCCCCTGAATCGCAAGACCATCGCCCTGATCGGCCTGATGGGCGTCGGCAAGAGCAGCATCGGGCGGCGGCTGGCCAGCGCCCTGGCCATGCCGTTCAAGGACGCCGACGCGGAGATCGAAGCGGCGGCCGGGCGCTCGATCGCCGACATCTTCGAGCAGTTCGGCGAGGTGGCCTTCCGCGACGGCGAGCGGCGGGTGATCGCGCGGCTTCTGGAAGAGCCGCCCCATGTGCTGGCCACCGGCGGGGGCGCCTTCGACGATCCGGCCACCCAGCGCCTGCTGGCCGAAAAGACCGTCTCCGTCTGGCTGAAAGCGGATCTGGAGGTGCTGGCCCGCCGGGTGGGACGGCGCGACACCCGGCCCCTCATCGCCGGCAAGGATCCCCTGGCGGTGCTGGAAGCCCAGGCGGCCGATCGCTATCGCGTCTTCGCCCTGGCCGACATCACCGTGGAGACGGGCGACACCGCCCATCACGTCTCGGTGGACGCCATCATCAAGGCCCTCGCGGCGCGGGCGGCCCAGACTCCGCCGTGACCGCCTCCGTCAGCGTCGATGTCGCGCCGCGGCCCTATAAGGTCCTGATCAGGCGGGGCCTGATCGACGAGGCGGGGGCCTTGATCGCGCCCCTCCTGCGCCGGCCTCTGGCCGCGGTGGTGATGGACGAGACGGTGAGCGGCCTGCATGGCGCGCGCCTTACCGGCGCCCTCGAAGGGGTCGGCGTCGCCGTGCGCGCCCTCGTGATCGCGCCGGGCGAAGCGGCCAAGAGCTTCGCCGGGCTGGCCGATCTCACCGATCGGCTGCTCGATCTGGAGCTCGAGCGATCCGACCTGATCGTCGCCTTCGGTGGAGGGGTTGTCGGCGATCTGGCCGGCTTCGCGGCGGCGATCTACCAGCGCGGCGTCGACTATGTGCAGATTCCCACCACCCTGCTGGCCCAGGTCGATTCCTCGGTGGGCGGCAAGACGGCCATCGACACGCCGCGCGGCAAGAATCTGATCGGCGCTTTCCATCAGCCGCGCCTCGTCCTGGCCGATCTGGCGGTCCTGGACACCCTGCCGGCCCGCGAGATGATCTGCGGCTACGCCGAGGTGCTCAAATACGCCCTGATGGGTGACGGCGCCTTCTTCAACTGGCTGGAGGTTCAAGGCGCCGAGGTGCTGGCGCGGGAGCCGGGCGCCCTGGCCCATGCGGTGCGCCGGTCGGTGGAGATGAAGGCGGCCGTCGTGTCGGCCGACGAGCGGGAGGGCGAGAAAGGGACGCGCTCCCTCCTGAACCTCGGCCACACCTTCGCCCACGCCCTGGAAGCAGAAGCCGGTTTTGGCGAAGCGCTGAAACACGGCGAGGCGGTGGGCCTGGGCTGCGCCATGGCCTTCCGCTTTTCCGCCGCCCTGGGCCTTTGCCCCGATGAGGA
>JALYTR010000061.1:0-6263 GCA_030854165.1 Pseudomonadota bacterium
ACCCCACGCCGGCCACGCCGCCAGAGCCCCGGCGGCGGCGAGGACATCCCGCCGTTTCAGCGGCGCGCCCCGGCGATCCATCAGTCCTCGGCCGGCTCCGGATTTTCCCGCGCGCCGCTGCCCGCCGCCCGCTCGGCGATGCGCGCCGACTTGCCGCGGCGATCGCGCAGATAATAGAGCTTGGCGCGCCTGACCGCGCCGCGCCGCTTGACCTCGATGGATTCGATCATCGGCGAGAGAACCGGGAACACCCGCTCCACCCCTTCGCCGAAGCTGATCTTGCGGACGGTGAAATTCTCCTGCAGGCCGCCGCCGGATCTCGCGATGCACACACCCTCATAGGCCTGGACGCGCTCGCGCTCGCCTTCCTTGATCTTTACGTTCACCCGCACCGTGTCGCCGGGCTGGAAGGCCGGGATTTTCTTTCCCGAGGTGAGGCGGGCCGCCTCTTCCTTCTCGAGTTCCTGGATCGTGTTCATCTTGAAATCAAGTCCTTCATCTACTGGGCTTTATCGCCCTTTGCCTGTTGATTGGCGAGATGCGCCGACCACAGATCAGGCCGCCGCTCCCGCGTGACGCTCTCCCGCCGCGCCGCCCTCCACCCCGCCACTTCGCCGTGGTGGCCGGAAAGCAAGACCTCGGGAATTTCCCGCCCCTCGAAGACGCGAGGGCGGGTGTACTGAGGGTGTTCGAGAAGATGGTCCTCGAAACTCTCTTCGCTCAGACTGGCTGCCTCGCCCAGCACCCCGGGCAGCAGCCGCACGCACGCCTCAATGGCGACCAGCGCCGCCGCCTCGCCGCCGGCGAGAACCGCGTCGCCCACCGAAACCTCCTCGAACCCGCGAGTCTCGATCACCCGTTGATCCACCCCCTCGAACCGCCCGCAAAGGACGATCAGGCCGGGGCCGCTCGCCCATTCCCTAACCCGCGCCTGGGTCAGGGATCGCCCCCGGGCGCTCATGTACAAGAGCGGCCGGCCCGCCGCCTCGAAGCTGTCCAGCGCCGAGGCGATGACATCCGCCCGCATCACCTGCCCCGGACCGCCCCCGGCGGGGGTGTCGTCCAGGAAGCCGCGCTTATCGTTGGAAAAGGCCCGGATGTCCACCGTCTCCAGCGCCCACAGTTTCTGCTCGCGCCACGCCGTCCCGATCAGCGAGACGCCCAACGGGCCGGGAAAGGCCTCGGGGAACATGGTCAGGACGGTGGCGCGGAAGGGCATGGGAGTCAGGAAATCCAGAGACCTCTGGCGTCAACCCTCATCCAAGTTCCCGATCTCGTCCGCCGAAGATGCCAGAGAAACCCGGCGCCGGCGAGGTTCCCGCCTGCTCCGCCGACGGCGACGAGGGCGTCTCTCCCGGTGGCGCTCAGCACGGGGATTGATGTGGATTGGGTTTCGTAAGGCCAAATCATCTTCAAATCGCCCGCTTGATCGTAGGCATCGGGTTGTTTGGCCATACGATCCAGCGCTGCTTGGCCGGCGTGGCCACCCAATTTTCGAACGAAATCAGCGAAGCCGGGGCACATGGCAGTGGCCCCGGCATTTTCCTGGATTCCAGGTATCGCCTAGCCAATTTGATAGAGGGCGGTCGATGCCGCCAACTTCGCGGGAACATCAAATCGCCGATCGTCGATGGGTAGCGAAGATCGCCCGGCGCTCCGTCGTCCTCGAAATCCACAAAGACCCAGGGCTTGCCGGTCTTCCCTCCCACCTGTCGAACGACTTGCTTCGCGACCTCGCAACGTATCGTCATATCCACGTGAGCAGCGGCGGCGGCGTGAGGCCTAACAATGAGCGCCAACGCCGCAGCGACAGCCAAGGCAGCCGGCCTACCTTCCCTTCTCTCTTCCCCCTCTGGGGGAAGTACGGCCGAAGGCCGGGATGGGGGCTCTGTGCGCGTGAATATCGTTCGAAGTCGGCGCATGGCCCGGCCCCCTCCACCGCTTCGCGGTCCCCCTCCCCCAGATGGGGAGGAGAGTCTCTCTTATACTACAGCCGCTCGACGATGGTCACGTTGGCGAGGCCGCCGCCTTCGCACATGGTCTGCAGTCCCCAGCGTTTGCCGCGCGCGCCCAGGGCGTGGACGAGGGTGGTCATCAGCTTGGTTCCCGAGGCGCCGAGGGGGTGGCCGAGGGCGATGGCGCCGCCGTTGACGTTGAGCTTTTCCGGATCCGCCTTCAGGGTCTGGAGCCACGCCACCGGGACCGACGCGAAGGCTTCGTTGACCTCGAAAAGGTCGATCTCGTCCACCGACATTCCGACCTTCTTCAAGGCGCGCTGCGTGGCCGGCAGAGGGGCTTCAAGCATGATTACCGGATCGCCGCCGATGACGGTCAAGTGATGAATGCGGGCGAGGGGCTTGAGGCCCAGGGTTTTCAAACCGGCCTCGCTGACCACCATGACCCCCGAGGCGCCATCGCAGATCTGGCTGGAGGTGGCGGCGGTGAGCTTGCCGCTTTCCACCAGCAACTTGACGCCCTTGATGCCATTGAGGCTAGCGTCGAAGCGGATGCCTTCATCCACCGTGTGCGCCGAGACATTGCCTTCGGCATCGGCGATCTCCACCGGGACGATCTCGGCCTTGAAGGCGCCGGCTTGTGTGGCGGCGATGGCCTTCCGATGGCTCTGGTAGCCGAATTCGTCGAGCTGGTCGCGGGAGAGGCCGTATTTGCCGGCCATCATCTCGGCGCCCATGAACTGGCTGAACTGGATGTTGGGATAACGGGCCTGCTGCTTCGGACTCATCGGTATGCCGAAGCCGTTCTTGGCCGGCAGGGTGACCGACAGGCCCATGGGAACGCGGGTCATGCTCTCGACGCCGGCGGCGATGACGATGTCCTGGGTCCCGCTCATCACCGCCTGGGCGGCGAAATGCAGGGCCTGCTGCGAGGAGCCACACTGGCGATCGACGCTGGTGGCCGGGACGCTCTCCGGCAGTCGCGAGGCGAGCACCGCCCCCCTGGCGACGTTGGTTGCCTGTTCGCCCACCTGCATGACGCAGCCCATGATCACATCCTCGATGGCGGCCGGGTCGGCCCCGGTGCGCTCCAGCAGAGCGTCGATGACGGCGGCGGCGAGGTCGGCGGGATGCCATCCGGCCAGCTTGCCGCCCTTGCGGCCTCCGGCGGTGCGGGCGGCGGCGACGATATAGGCTTCGGCCATGCGGTGGCGTTCCTTGGGATCGGCTTGGGCGGGCGAGGCGCGATTGCGTAGGCGCGTTTACCCCAGGCGCCCCTGCGTCAGCAAACCGCCATTCGACGGCGAGGCGTGACGCGAAGGCGCGCCCGCGCTAGAGAGGCGTCTCGCAAACCTTCGGTCCAAGGCCCGATCTCCCCGTGCATCTTCCGCAGGCCCGCCTCAACCAGGTGCTCGACCGCTTCGGCGAGGTGGAGGCGCGCATGGGCGCGGCGGAGGGCGGCGCCGAGATCGTCCGGCTCGGCAAGGAATACGCCCAGCTCAAACCGGTGGCCGAGCTGGCCCAGCGCCTCGCCAAGGCGCGGGCGGAGCGGGCCGATCTGGAGGCGATGATCGCCGCGGGCGATCCCGACATGAGCGCCCTGGCGCGCGAGGAACTGGCCGCGCTGGACGCACGGACACCGGAGCTGGAGCGCGAGATGGCCCTGCTGCTCGCCCCGCGCGACGCCGACGAGAACGCCTCGGCGATCCTGGAGGTTCGGGCCGGGACCGGCGGCGACGAGGCGGCCCTGTTCGCCGGCGATCTTTTCCGCATGTACCAGCGCTACGCGGCGGCCCGCGGCTGGAGCGTCGATGTTGAAAGCCTCTCCGAGGGCGAGGCCGGCGGCTACAAGGAGATCGTCGCTTCGATCGGCGGGGAGGGGGTGTTCGGCCGACTGAAATTCGAAAGCGGCGTCCACCGCGTTCAGCGGGTTCCCGATACCGAGGCCCAAGGGCGCATCCACACCTCCGCCGCCACCGTCGCGGTCCTGCCCCAGCCGGAGGACGTGGAAATAGAGATAAGGGACGCCGACCTGCGCATCGACACCTACCGCTCAAGCGGAGCGGGCGGCCAGCACGTCAACAAGACCGACTCGGCGGTGCGTATCACCCATCTGCCCAGCGGCATCGTCGTCACCTCGTCGGAAAAGTCGCAGCACCAGAACCGGGCGCGGGCCATGAAGGTGCTCAAGGCGAAACTCTATGATCAGAAGCGCGACGCCCTGGACGCCGAGCGCTCGCAATCGCGCAAAAGCCAGGTCGGTTCGGGAGACCGCTCCGAACGCATCCGGACCTATAATTTTCCGCAAGGCCGGGTGACCGACCACCGCATCGGTTTGACTCTCTACAACCTCGCCAAGGTCATCGAAGGCGAGGCCCTGGACGAGGTCATCGCCCCCCTGATCGCCGACGACGAAACCGCCCGCCTGGCCAGGCTGGAGGAGAGTTTCGGGTGAGGGTGAGAGGCGAACTAGGCCGCCTTGGCCCTGCGCCGCGGGTGAAAGAACAGGGCCTGGCCGATGGCCGCCTTCACCGTCTCCGGCTGGAAGGGTTTGGTGATCAGGAACGTCGGCTCCGGCCGCTCGCCGGTCAACAGGCGCTCGGGAAAGGCGGTGATGAAGATCACCGGCACCTCTATGTGGGCGAGAATCTCCTTGACCGCGTCAATGCCCGAGGATCCGTCGGCCAGCTGAATGTCGGCCAGCACCAGGCCCGGCGTCGCCCGCCCCACCGCCTCGATCGCCTCGGCCCTGGTCGCGGCGATGGCGGTCACCGAGTGGCCCAGTTCCCTGACGAGAGCTTCGATATCGGCGGCGATCACCGGTTCGTCCTCGATGATGAGCACGTCGGTGGCCAGTTCCGCGTCGATCTCGGTCTGGGCCTCGGCGATGAGACCCTCGATATCCTCGAAGTCGGCATCCAGAATCAGAGCCGCTTCGCTGGGGGTGAAACCCTCGACGGCGGTAAGCAGGAAGGCTTGCCGCGAGCGGGGCGCGATCCGCATCAGGCGTTGACCGGCGGCGTGGCCGGGCTCTTCGACCTCCTGAGCTCTTGGCTCGAGGCGCGCGCCCGTGGCGCCCCAGATGGCGTGGAAAATCCGATAGAGGGCGACGCGGGGCGAGAGCGTGGCGTCGAGCGATCGTTCGCCGGCCGCCAACGCCTCCAGGGCGACGCGCACATAGTGATCCCCCGTGGCCTGATCGCCAGTCAGCGCGCGGGCGTAGCGTCGAACATAGGGTAGGTGCGGCGCCAGCTTCGCTAAAAGGCTCATATCCCCTCCGTCGTCTCTCGTGGAAAGCTCAATGATACTGGCACAATTCGGCGCCGCGCGCGAGGCGCCCCAATGATCCCTTTTTTCACGCCATGCCAACGCGCGTGAGCTCACGGGGTTCCAAGCCGCGCCGGAATCTTCTCATCAGGATAGAGGCGGGCCCCGCCAGCCCCCGCCGCGCAAAAAATGGGAACCAGCGATCGGCTCAGGCGTTTGCGGGGCCTGTCGCCAGAGTAAGAAAGAGGAGGGGCGGCCCAGGGCCGACGCCGGATTCATGATTGGACATTGGCCGATGAAACAGCCACCCAAGTCTCCCCCGGCCTTGGACGAGGCCCGACTTCGCCAGCAGGCCATCGGCGCCAAGCTGCGGCAGATGTTCGACGAAGTGGTCAACGAACCGGTGCCCGACGAGTTCCTCGAAATCCTGCGACGGGCCGACGCGCGCGCGCCGGAGAACGGTTGATGCAAGGCAAGCCGCGGGCGTCACGGATCGATGATCCGGCGCGCGATTTCGCGTTCAAGCGCGAGCTGGTGGCGCTCATTCCCCATCTGCGCGCCTTCGCCCGCACTCTGACCGGCGATCCCACCGCCGCCGACGATCTGGCGCAGGACGCCATGATGAAGGCCTGGGACGCCAGGGCCAGCTTTGAAATGGGCACCAACATGAAGGCCTGGACCTTCATGATCCTGCGCAACCAGTTCTATTCCGAAAAGCGCCGCTCCTGGCGTCAGAGCCAACTCGACCAGGAAGCGGCCGAGCGCACCTTGGTGGCGATCGACGATCCGGCGGCCCCCGTGGCGCTGGACGAACTTCGCCTGGGGCTTGGCATGCTCCCGTCCGAACAAAGGGAGGCGCTGGTGTTGGTCGGCGCGGGGGGATTTGCCTATGAGGAGGCGGCCGACATCTGCGGTTGCGCGGTAGGCACCGTGAAGAGCCGGGTCAGCCGGGCCAGGCGCGCCCTGCAGGGCATTCTCGATCGCGGCGACTACGATCGCGACGGCGCCGCGGCCGGAGAAGCCATGGGTTCCATCCTGGCC
>JALYTR010000061.1:6273-9377 GCA_030854165.1 Pseudomonadota bacterium
CACGCGGAGCGGCTGAGCACCGTTCGGTGAAATCCCTGTCAATCCGCTGGGGGGCGACATCCATCCGGGTTCGATTGGGTTTGGCGCTGGCCATGGCGCTGGCGCCGGTGTTGATTCTCGGCGCCCTTCAGGCGGCGCTGGTGTTCCAGCGCGACGCGCACGACCAACGGACCGAATTGGTGGACGCGGCGCGGCGCAGCGCGGCGACGGCGCGCGCCCACATCGCCGCGGCCGAGGTCCTGCTGCGCACACTAGCCCCGGACGAAACCGATGTTTCGTGCGTCGAGCGGCTCGCCGAGATCAAGAACCGCGTTCCGGGATTCACCAATCTGATCCGCTTCAACGCCAACGGTTTGGTAGTTTGCGCCGCGGCCCCCGTGCCGCTCGATCCCCTTCGACGCTCGCAGCCGTGGTTCCAATCCCTGGCCTCGGGCCGGGCCATGGCGGTAACCAGCGAGCCGGAGGCCGGCTACGGCGCCGCCCCGGCCCTTCTGGCCAGCGTACCGGCCCACGACGAGGCCGGCCGGTTCGCCGGCGTTCTGACAGCGGCCATCGCCCTGGCCAGCCTTCGGCCAGAAAAGGCCGACCGTTCCGTGCCGGCCAATTCGGAAGTGGCCCTTGCCGACGCGCAGGGGAATTTCCTGACGACCACTTCGGCGGCGAAGTTCTCGGACGACATCGCGGGACGTCTGGCCGGGCCGGCGCGCGACCGCGAAGCGCTCTGGCTCGGCTCCGACCGCGGCGGCGAGGCGCGCCTCTTCGCCTCCGCGCCCCTCGTCGGCCACGACGTCTACGTCGTTCTGTCGGCCCCGTCGCGGGGCCTGGTGTCCTGGGCGTGGCTGAATCCAGTGTCCGCCTTCCTGCTTCCCCTCCTCGCCTTCTGCGTGGCCGTGGCGGCGGTTCTGCTGGTCGCCGAACGCAGCATGGTGCGCTGGATCGTCTATCTTCGCCGGATCGCCGCCCTGTATGGGCGTGGCCGCTACACCGTGCGTCCCTTAAAGGCCCACGCCGCCGCGCCCGAGATTCGCGCCCTGGCCGACACCCTCGAGACCATGGCCAAGACCATCGCCGCCCGCGACGCCGCCCTGACCGAGGCGCTGGCGCACAAGGACGCCCTGATGCGGGAGATTCATCACCGGGTGAAGAATAACCTGCAGGTGATTTCCTCGCTGCTCAACATGCAGCAGCGCGCCCTGACCGATCCGGCGGCCCAGGCGGCCCTCTACGACACCCGCCAGCGAATCGCAGCCTTGGCGCTTATCTATCGCGCCCTCTATCAGGGCCCGGACCTCAAGCACATCGATCTGCGCGACTTCCTCGACGAGTTGATCGCCCAACTCGTGATGGGCGAAAGCGCCAGAGGGTCGCCCATTCGCACCCAGCTCGATCTCGATCCGCTTATCATCGATCCCGATCAGCTCGCGCCCCTGGCCCTGTTCGCCGTGGAGGCGATCACCAACGCCAAGAAACATGGCCTTGGCGAGGGTGGCGGAATTCTGGGCGTCGCCTTCCATGTCCGCGGCGCCACGGCGGAACTCACGGTGAGCGACACCGGTGAGATTGGGGTCCCCGCCGAGGTGGGCTCGGGGGTCGGTCGCACCCTGATGACCGCCTTCGCCCGCCAGCTTCGTGGCGAGGTGGCCTTCCGCGCCAACCCCGGGGGGGGCATGACGGCGCGCCTTACCTTTCCGGCGCCAGGAGGCGAGCCCCTGCCCCGCGTCGAGATCCCCTTGGAGTCACCGGGAACCTGCTCAAGGTTTGAGAGTTAGACATCTGGCGAGTCGCTCGCCTAACCTTTCTGGGAGACTTTCTCGCATGCGTAAAATCCTCATCCTCGCGGTGCTCGCCGCCAGCCTCGCCACCGCCGCCTGCAACACCGTGGCCGGCGCCGGCAAGGACGTTTCGTCGGTCGGCCACGCCACCACCGACACGGCCCAGGACGCCGCCGGACACTAAGGCCACTGCCACGTTCATGCTCTGGAGGCCGGCCGCGTTGAACGGCGCCTCTTGACTTGGACGCGCGGATAGCCGCGAATCGTCTTCTGAAAAACTCTCGGGGAGACTTCTCTCGCATGCGTAAGATCATCATCCTGGCGGTCCTGGCCGCCAGTCTCGCCACCGCCGCCTGCAACACCGTGGCTGGGGCCGGCAAGGACGTGTCGTCCGTCGGCCACGCCACCACCGACACCGCCAACGACGCCAAAGGCAACTAGGCTTTCGGGACTGAAAGGGAACCGTTCTTCTTGCCGATTGTAAGGGGAACGGTTCCCTGCATCCCGCCAAAATCTTCGAAGAGACCAACCGCGAACGCCTCGAGGCGTTGGTTTCGGGGCGCGGTCTGGCGGTCATCGTCGTAGCCGGCCCCGAGGGACCGGCGGTCGCTCATGCGCCCGTGCTGCTCGCCGGGCGCCGTCTACGATTTCACCTTTCGGCGGCGAACGCCCTTTGCGCGGTCTTGAGCGAGCGTCCGCGCGCCCTGGCGGTGGTGACCGGCCCCGACGCCTATGTCAGCCCCGACTGGTACGCGGGCGCCGAACAGGTCTCCACCTGGAACTATGTTTCCGTCGAGGCCGAAGGGCCGGTGCGAAGTCTGGACCGGGTCGAAACGACTGCCCTTCTGGACGATCTGGCCGCCCATTTCGAAGCCGCCCTCGCGCCCAAGCCGCCGTGGACCCGCGCCAAGATGACCCCGGCGCGTTTCGAAGCCATGCTGGGCGCCATCGTCGGCTACGAAATGCGCGTCGAGCGCCTGACCGGCACGACAAAACTCTCCCAGAACAAGCCGCCCGAGGAAATCGCCCGGGTGGCGGCGCGCCTGGCCGAGCGGACGGATGTAGGCTCACGGCGGATCGCCAAGCCTCATGGCGCCTTAAGGCAGGGTCGCCCAGAAGGTGATCCCGGCCTCACCGGTCCTCGCTCCGACCTCGCCCCCCGCCGCCGCCACGATCGCATGAACGAATCGGGCCTGGGCCCAGCGCCCTCCCGGTCCCTCGCCACGCGCCGCGCCGTTCAGGCCGGCCAACACCTCCGGATGAAGCCTGGCGCGCGGGCCAACGGCCTCGACGCCCAGACGGGTTCTTCCGCCGCGAAGCTCCGCCCAGGCG
>JALYTR010000416.1 GCA_030854165.1 Pseudomonadota bacterium
GCCGAGGCGAGCGCCGCTGGCGATGCGGGGGGCGACGCGGCGGCGTTGCCGGCCTTCAGCACGAAATCGGCCGCCGTGAGGGCCTGGTCGCCGGCAAGCCAGATGCGCCCGTCCGGAACGCCGGTGCTGTTGTCGTAGAGGTCAGCGACGGTGCGGTTGTTCACCGGATCGTAGGTGATGACGATGTCGCCGGCGTGGCCCTGGGTGGCGCCGATGTGGAAGGCCTGGTGGCCGGGCAATCCGGTGTTGGCGTCGATGGCCGAGACATCGATCTTGTCGCCGGCATGGAAGTTCTCGATCAGGTCGGGGCCGGCCGGCGTGCTGTCGCCAATGGTCTTGTAGACGAAGGTGTCGTCGCCCGAGCCGCCGACCAGGGTGTCGGCCCCCAGGCCGCCGATCAGCACGTCGCCATTGTTGTCCGCCACCAGGGTGTCGGCGAAGTTGGAACCCACGAGCCCGCTTAAATGGAGGTAGATATCGCCAGTCGCGTCGCCGGTGTTGAGGCTCGGTCTGACGAGATTAGCGACGATGCCGCTCTTGGCGTCCCTGTAGGAAGCGTAGCTGGTCCCGAACCAGCCGTTCAGGGTGTCAGCCCCCGGGCCGCCGTCCAGATAGCTGACCCCCGAGCCGCCGACCAGGATGTCGTTCCCGCCCCGGCCGTATACCGTATTGGTTCCAGCCCCGATGGCGTAGATGACGTCGCTTCCACTCCCGCCAGCAATGATGTTGTTCGTACTGACGCCGCGCACGGTTTGGCCGCCGGGCTTCAGAACCTGGGTCAAGGTGTTGGTGTGGGCGTTCCAGGACCACGACTTGTCCTGCTGCGCCGCCTGCGCCGGCGTCCCGTAGATCGACTGGATGGCCTGCCAGTCGTTGGCGGTTGGCTCGGTGAGGCTGGTGGCGAACGGCGACATGATCGAGAACGTGCCGAAATAGGTGTTCGGATCGTACTGGTTGTGGACGATGGCGTCGCCATCGACATAGTTGGTCCAGGCGTCGGTGGGGTGCTTGAGGCCGATCGCGTGGCCGATCTCGTGCAGGACGGTCTGATAGCTGAACAGGCCGCCGGTCTCGAAGGCCGGGTCCGTGTTCATCAGGATGTTGCCGGCGCCGGCAAGATCGGCCCCGAAGTGGATCGTCCCGGGCTGGCCGGTGCTGTAGTTCCAATTGCCCCAAGGATAGAAACCTTCTCCCCCCGAATACTTGGCGTTGGGATCGGAAGAGAAGTTGTAGGCCGCGAAATTGATGTCGCCCTTTCCCGGGGCGACCTCGAGGAAGATGATCGCGCTGCCGCCGCCGGCGATGGTCGAGGCGCTGCTCCAGTCGGTGAGCGCCTGCTGGGCCTGCGCCTGCTGGGCGGCGGTGAAAGGCGTGAAGGTGGCGTAGGCCGAGGGCGCGAGATTGCCCGCGTCGGAGGCCGGGGCGGTGGCGTCGAAGGAGTAGGTTATGAACACCGGCTGGCCGGTGACCTCCGCCCCGCTCCAGTAGGATCCGGTCAGCAGGGTCGTGTAGTCGGTTGCGTAGGCCACGCGGGCTCCGGCGGATATGGTGTTGCGCGAGGACTGAATTTAACATCCAATCGCCCTGGCGTCACGCTAGGTTTACGGCGCGGCGATCGGGGAGGGGGCGAATGTTCGGGAGGGAAAAGCGCGCGACGGCCGAGCGGCTGGCCAGCGATCTCGCCGCCCGGATTCTCGATCCGGAAACCTGCCGCGAGGCCGCGGCCCGGCTGCCAGGTCGGCCGACGCCCGATCCGGTGGGAAGCTGCGAGATGGCCTTCGCCGGGGCCGCGACGCTGAAGCACGTCATCTCCGACACCCAGATCCCGGCCATCGCGGCGCGAATGAACGGCGCCGTGGACGCGGCGGTCGCCGACGCCTTCGGCGGCGCGCACACGCCCGAGACCCAGGAGCAGTACGGCCCGCAGAGTCTGCGGGAAGCGGCCGCCCAGGCGGTGGAACGCTACCAGGGCGACGCCTTTTTTTCGAAGCGGACGGCCGAGGCCATGGGCGCCAGGCTGGGAATATCCGGTCGCCCTTCCATGCAGCTGACGCAGGTTTTCAGCGAGATCACGGAGTCTGCGGTGCTGGCCATCTCCAAGGTAAAGATCGTCTAGAGTCGCCCGTCAGCCCCCCGCCCTGACCAGGGCGACGGCGTGGACGAGCATGGCGATGACGGCCACGAAGGCGATCATCATCAGGAATCGCCAGGGAATGAGCCGAGGCGCCGAAAGAGGCTTCGCGGGCCGGGCGCCCAGCCACCCGAACAACAGGGTGAGCGCCACGGCGACGCCGGCGATTGTCAGGGACACAGAGAGGGTCATGGCGGCCGTGATATTACGGTCGCCGGTCCGCCCTGTCGAACCTCCGCCCACCGCGTTTACACGCATCGTGTCGGTGATAAGGTTCCTATCCTTCGGATGCTGGGAGCCTTGAGTCGCATGACCACCGCGCCGCGCCCTTTGGGTCACGGGTTGGGCGGCGAACCATCGGCCGCCGGCAAAGCGCCGCGCGCCGCTTTGTCCTCGGACGCTCCAGCCGATCGCCGTCACAATCGCGAGGACCCTTCCGCCTCCGAGATGGCCGAAATGCTGCGCGAGGTTCAGGACGCTCTGGCGGCGGCGGACGAACGTCTGGATGGGCTGGAGGGGGCCCAGGGCAATTCGTCCCTGGTCACCCGGCGGTTGGCCGTAAACGTCGCCGAAATGGGAGAGGCGCTGGCCCGGCGGATGCGCTCGCTTGAAG
>JALYTR010000417.1 GCA_030854165.1 Pseudomonadota bacterium
CTTTGACGGTGCTCGATGCAAAGGTGTCGATCGACGACAACGCCCTTTATCGCCATCCGGAATTGGTGGCCCTGCGCGACGAGACCGAGGAGGACGCCAAGGAGACCCTGGCCTCCCGCCACGGCCTTTCCTACATCGCCCTGGACGGCGAAATCGGCTGCATGGTCAACGGCGCGGGCCTGGCCATGGCGACCATGGACATCATCAAGCTCTATGGCGCGGCGCCGGCCAACTTCCTCGACGTGGGCGGCGGCGCCTCGAAGGAAAAAGTGACGGCGGCGTTCAAGATCATCACCGCCGACCCCAATGTGAAGGGAATCCTGGTCAACATCTTCGGCGGCATCATGCGCTGCGACATCATCGCCGAGGGGGTGATCGCGGCGGTCAGGGAGATCGGCCTGAAGGTCCCCCTGGTGGTCCGCCTGGAAGGCACCAATGTGGAGCTGGGCAAGACGATACTGAGCGAAAGCGGCCTCAACGTCATCGCCGCCAACGATCTGGCCGACGGGGCGGAGAAGATCGTGAAGGCGGTACGGGAGGCTGCCTAGGCCATCTCCGCCAGCGAGTGGCGAGCGAAGGTCTCGATCAAGGCCGAGCGGGTGAGGCCGCGCCTGGCGGCTTCGGCGTCTATGGCGGCGAGAACCCCGGCGTTGATGGACAGATTGGCCTTCACCGAACGGCCCGTTTCGCGCACCAGAGGTACGCTGGCGAAGCTCGCGCCGGCTTTCAGCGCGGCGCCGCCCTCCGCGTCTTGGAGCAGCGTTTCAGCGGTTCGTGGGCCGGGAAGAGCCTGACCGCGCGCCGCCGTGTCGGCGTCGAACTCCCGCAGCGCCTCGGCCGCGCGAAGCATCGCCTCCTCCACCGATTTGCCCATGGCGACGCAGCCCGGCAAGTCCGGAAAGCTGACGCCGTAGCTTCCCGCGTCACCGTCGATCAGCGC
The DNA here is from genome assembly GCA_030854165.1 of Pseudomonadota bacterium. GTDB lineage: Bacteria > Pseudomonadota > Alphaproteobacteria > Caulobacterales > Caulobacteraceae > Acaudatibacter. Next base: position 941 of record JALYTR010000417.1, read on the forward strand.
TGTGTAGCGATGCATGTGCAACTCCGTGTTCTTGGCTTTCTTCACTTCAGATCCAACCGGCGGCCTTCGCAATGGACCGGGCGACGCCCGGCGATAAGTTTCGGTGACGGGGAACCTGGATTGGAAACGGCCTGTCGGTGTGACTATAGACATCGTGGTTGGCTCCATGCCGAACAAGAGTCCAACCGCCTCCAGTCAGCCGCTTGACGACTTTTGACGTGGTGTTTTCCACCATCGGCCGGCCCCGTTCATGCGCCAATATGGGCGCATGGCTGCATTCCGTCAAACGCCTCGGACCAAGACATATCACGTCAGAATCGCTTCCCCCGTCCGACAGAGTGACGAGAACTGAGGCGGACCCCTCCCAGTTCGGCGTTGCGCCGGCACGACACTTTGCGATCCACGGCGCGATGGCCTAAGGGTCTTGCCGCTCGCCCAATGGCGCCTCTGGGAGCTTCCGCGTGAACTGGATCGGTCCATCTCTCGCCGCCGCCGTCATGGCGGGCGCCGCGCCGGCTCTGGCCGCGCCGGACAGCGCCAAGGCCTTCGCCGCCTTCGTCCAGGTGTGCGGCGACACCCACGCCGACTATCCGGCGGTCGCCGCGGCGGCCGACGCGGGCGGGTGGAAGACGACGCAGGTCAAGGCCGATGCGTTTCCGGGCGTGACCGTCGCCGATTCCTTGTCGCGCGACACGAGCGCCGGCGGGGCGGCGCTGACCCTCCAGGCCTGGCGGGGCGCCAAGGGGGCCATCCAGCTTAGCGAGTGCGAGGTTCAGGTGGGCAAGGGCAGGTTCGCCGACCTCCAGGCCGCCGCCCAGACCTGGGCCGGCTTCGCGCCGCAGGACGCCACGGCCAAAAAGACGACCTTCCTGTTCACCGATGAAGCCGGCGGCCATAAGGCCGTGGCCGAGGCCGGCCGGGACGCCGCCGCCGCCGGCGCCGGGCTGCAGATGCTGACCGTCGGCGCCGACCAGGACGGCGCCATCGTCAGCATTCTGAAAATCAAGAAATAGCCGCCGCCCGGAAGAGTCCAAAGACCGCATGTCCATCCTCATCGGCAAGCAGACCCGTGTCATCTGCCAGGGCGTCACCGGGGCGCAGGGAACGTTCCACACCGAGCAGGCCATCGCCTACGGCACGGCCATGGTGGGCGGGGTTTCACCCGGCAAGGGTGGGAGCTCGCACCTGGGCCTGCCGGTGTTCGACACCGTCGGCGAGGCCGTGGAGGCGACCCGTCCCGACGCATCCGTCATCTATGTCCCCCCGCCCTTCGCGGCCGACGCCATACTCGAAGCCATCGATGCGCGGATCGGCCTGATCGTCTGCATCACCGAGGGCATTCCGGTGGCCGACATGATCACCGTCAAGCGCGCCCTCACAGGCTCGGGGTCCCGCCTGATCGGGCCCAATTGCCCGGGCGTGCTGACCCCCGAGGCGTGCAAGATCGGCATCATGCCAGGCGGCATCTTCAAAAAAGGCTCGGTGGGCGTGGTGTCGCGCTCGGGGACCCTGACCTACGAAGCGGTGTTCCAGACCACCCAGGTGGGCCTGGGCCAGACCACGGCGGTGGGCATCGGTGGCGACCCGGTCAAGGGGACTGAGTTCATCGACATCCTGGAGATGTTCCTGGCCGATCCGGAAACGACCTCGATCATCATGATCGGCGAGATCGGCGGATCGGCGGAGGAAGATGCTGCGGCCTTCATAGCCGCCTCGCCGGTCAAGAAGCCCATGGTCGGCTTCATCGCCGGGCGCACCGCGCCTCCGGGACGCCGCATGGGCCACGCCGGGGCGATCAT
>JALYTR010000418.1 GCA_030854165.1 Pseudomonadota bacterium
CCAGGGTCCAGGGTCGCAACTGGTGGCAATGGGTGATGAGTTCCTCCACCGCCGTCCATCACCTGATCACCGACACCCGCGCCGCCAGCGTCGTCACGGACTTCCTCGAGGGCCAGATTCCCGAAGTTCCGGGCTGGCGGGAGAAAGTGATTTCTCGACCGGAGCGGCGGTCTCGGGCTTGCGCCCGTCTCATGCGCAGGCCGCCCCTGAGGCCTTGGTCCGCCCCTGGCTAGGCGGTCGCTCGCGTCACCTCCACCGTAAGGTGCGAGAGGGCCGGGAAGCGGGCCAGCTTGTCGCGGTAGAAAGGGGCGTCGCGGGCGCTTTCGGTGGCGACGCAGACGATGGCGCCCAGATGGCCGGGGCCTAGACGCCACAGATGCAGGTCGGCGACGGCGTCACCGCAGGCTTCCACGGTCTGGCGGAGCTGTCCGGCCAGGCGCGCGTCGGGATTCATGTCCAGGAGAATCGCTCCGGTGTCGCGGATCAGGCCATAGGACCAGCTGGCGATCACGCATGCGCCGATCAGGCCGGCCAGCGGGTCCATCCACATCCAGCCGAACATGCGCGCGAGGACGAGGCCCGTGATCACCAGGACCGAAACGGCGGCGTCGGCGGCAACGTGGATGACGGCGGCGCGCATGTTATTGTCCCGGTCATGGGCGCCGCTGGCGTGCTCGCTTTCCTCAAAGGCGACTGCATGCCTTCTTCCGTCGATCAGGACGTTGGCCGTGAATGCGTGTGGTTCGGGCACCTCTTGGACGCTCTCCAAGAACTCGCCGCGATCAACGAAACCGAAGTCTTGGCGCGCGCCGTCTGGCCTCAGCGTCTCGATCCGGACCCCTTCGGCGGAAAGTTGAACTGAGCCTTCGGAGCAAAGCCGGAAACGTGGCGGCTCGCCGTTCTCGAAAATCTCCAGGAGGATCGATCCGCCCTCGACGGTTATACGCCGGCTCTCTTCGTGCTCGTGATGATCATGGTCCTGGCCGTGGGAATGGCCATGGTGATGACCGTGGTCGCCGCCGCTTAACAACCAAGCGCTAGCCACGTTGACTGTAAGCCCAAGTATCGCAATAGGGATGGCCTGCCCGAAATGGATCGGCACCGGCGCCATGAACCGCAGCACCGCTTCGTAGCCGATCAAGAGGGCGATCATGGCCAGAATGATGGCGCTGGTGAAGCCCGCGAGGTCGCCTAGCTTGCCGGTCCCGAAGCTGAAGCGGGGATCCTGGGCGTACCGCCGGGCGAAGGTGTAGGCGAGCGCCGCCAACAGCAGGGCGCCGGCGTGGGTGGACATGTGCAGGCCGTCGGCAATCAGAGCAATCGAGCCGAAGGCCAGCCCCCCGGCGATCTCCAACACCATCATCGCCCCGCAAAGCCAGATCACGATCCAGGTCCGCCGCTCGTTCTTCTCGTGTCTGTCGCCCAGGAAGACGTGGGAGTGTCCGGCATGAATCTTGGTTTCAACTGCGGGGGTCATAGGCGTCTCACTTCACGTATGTCTGGATCAGGGCGGTCAGCTGTTCCGCGCGCACGGACACCGCTTGCGGCCCTGGTAGCCGGGTGGCGTTGAGTGCATGCTGACCATGGCCGGGCAAATACACCGAATCGCTTACAGCCGCTTCGCCAAATCCCGCCACATCCGGTTCACCGCCGCAATCTCCCGCCGCGCCTCGACCGCCTCGTTCGTCTCGCGCCCGTGTCGCCACGACCCGTTGCGCTCACCTCTGGGCGCACCCGATCCTCGGCCGCCGCCGTGCATTCTACATCGTGCCTTGCCCCTAACCGCCGGCCCCTGGCAGGGCCGACCCGTTCGCGTGCGGGCCAGGCAACGCGGGGCGAGCTCCATGTTCGCGACGCGAAAAGCGGCGAGTTCGGACAGGGCTTGCGGGGATAGGCGCGAAGGCTTGGGCGCCAATTTCGGCGACCCCCTCCCCGACGTGGACATGCTTATGGTCGTGTCGCTCATATCGCACCTTGATTGTCTGTCTGCCTACCTTGCCCTTGATCCGCGCCAGGGTGTCGCACTGCTGGGCGAACGTGCGGGCGAGCTTGCCGGCGAGGCCGGCCTTGATGGGATCGAGCCACTCCTCGTTGCGGAGGGCGTGGAAGGCGCAACGCATGGTGAGGAGGTGAACCGCCACCATCTGGGCGGCGAGCGCGGCCTCGATCTCGTTACGGGGGCGGACGCCGTTGACGACGCCAATCATGGCGTTCAGTTCCGCCTCGTTTGGGCGCCAGGGTCCGTTGGGAGCGTCCTGGCGGCAGAGGTGGGATAGCTGGTCGAGGAACAGCCCGATTACCTTGGGCGAACGGGTGCCGAAGGCGTCATAGAGTTGGATTTCCCACGCTTCCCGATCCGCATGGGCGGGCGCGATGGTTTGCTGGCCATCCACGCAATCAGAGACCACCTCCGCGCTGGGCTGGCGTTTCATAACCCGCTTGCGGGCCTGGTCGATGAACGGACGATGCGCGTCAGGGACCGGCGGCTTGGGCACGGTCAACCGACATCTTCCCATGCCGGCGCCGCGATCCCGCGCTTCCCGATCCTCTGAACCGCCCCGCCGATCCGCCACGTGATCGCCTCGCCAGTCACGGCCAGGACTTCCGCGCCAGCCAGGAACATCGCCGCGCCGCGCTTGTCCCGCCGGGCCAGGGGCGCATCGTGGTCGAGGCCGAACAGCTCACCCGCCGACCATCCCAAAAGCCGCCGCCTTGTGTCCCCATTGATCGAGGAAC
>JALYTR010000419.1 GCA_030854165.1 Pseudomonadota bacterium
CTACGACACCGCCCTCTACAAACAGCGCCATCGGATCGAAAACATGTTCGGCAGGCTCAAGGATTGGCACCGCGTCCACACCCGATACGACCGATGCGCCCACACCTTCATGTCCGCCATCTGCATCGCCGCCACCGTATGCTACTGGCTGTGATCAATGAGTCCTGAGCCTAGACTAACTTGCTTGCTTTTGGGCTTGGCCACTTCCCAAGTTTGGCAGCCGTCCGCCCACCATGTTAGACGGCGGGATGAATCTAGATCGCCGCAACCAGAGCGGCTGGACCCCTGACCATCGGAGCGAGCCGCATGAATGTATCGAACTGGAATGGCGCCACCGGCAATTGGCGCGCTGGGGCCGACTGGTCGAACGGGGTGCCTGATGCTTCCACGCGGGCCGACTTCACCGTATCGGGCGCCTATACCGTCACCCTTGCGCGATCCGACGCCTTCAGCGTCGGCGCGGTCGACTTCGACGCTGAAGGCGCGACCCTGGCGCTGCAGGGATCGCTGATCCTGGGCGGCGTCTTCGACCTAAAGGCCGGGACCCTGGCGATGTCCAAGGCGGGCGTGATCTACGGCGGCACTCTGATGATGGACGGCGGAACGCTCTTCTCACAAGGTGGGATAGGATCGCCGGGCGGCTTGCTGGACGGCGTCGCCTTGGCGGGGACGCTCGATCTGGGGAGGCCGGTCGAGACGCTGAGAATCACCAACGGCCTGACGGGGGTCCCAGGATCGGGCGCCCAGATTCGGCTCAGTGGCGGCGAAGACGGGCTGACATTCATCGGCGACCAGACGATCGACAATGTGACGATCATTTTTGACAACCCCAACTCCTACAGTGTTGTCTACACCAGGGGCACGCTGACCTTCGGGCCCAACGCCACGCTGACAACTTCCGCGTTCGGACCCCTGGGCGTTCTCGCGGGCTCGAGCGTGGTCAACAATGGAACCATCATCTCGGCGCCGAGCGGCGCGCTCGGCACCTTCAATATTGGTCTAAGCCACAAATTTATCAACAACGGTGTGGTCACCGCAGCCTCGAACCTGAGTATCACAGCCCATGACGTCGTCAATGGCGCCAGCGGAACGATGTACGTCGGCGCGTTCATCAACGTTTTCATTCAAGGCGGCTTCGAGAATCGCGGTTCGCTCTCGATCGCCCAATCCGGTTCCATCGATATCGCCAGCAACACCCGTATCGTAAACGCGGGAACGATCGCCGTGGGTTCGGGCCGCTTGTCCCTCGATCAGAGCACCGGTCCCGGCATCGTCACCTTCACCAACACCGGCGCCATATCCGTCGGCCAGCAGGGATCCTTGTCACTTCTCTTGAACTTCACCATCGCATCATTGGGCAATGTCGTGGACGCGGGCAGGTTCTACCTTGGCGGAACGCTCGATAACACCGGCGGAACGCTGCAACTTGGGACCGGCCCGATCTTCGGCGGTACGGGGACCACACTGGGTTACGGCGGCCTCATCTCCGGCGGTACGGTGGTCCTGGGCAAAACCCACCTTGCCTACACGGGCGGCGGTCTGGCCAATGTGACATTTGAAGGCACCCTGGATCTGCGCGCCGCGAAGGCTGCGGTCAATCTGGACGGTGGGGTCGTCATCACCGCCGCGAAAGGGGCGGGACCGGGCGTCGTCAATCTCACCGGCGCCGGGGCCGCGCTGACGTTCTTCGACATGCCGGGGACCGTGGCCAACGGCATCGACAATGTGACGATCAATGCCGGCAATGCCAACAACGCCGTCGTCATCGCCCTGCAAAACTTCGACGGCGGGGCGGAGACCCTCACTTTGGGCTCCCACGCGAGCATCGTCAGCAACACTGCCGGGGCCCAGGTAATCGTCCAGTACCAAGCCTCGGGCGGTTCCGCCATCGTCAACGCCGGTCAGATCGACGCGGCTGCGTCCGGAGGGAGTTTCTCGGTGACGATCCCGACGTTTGAGAACGATGGCCAGGTGGTTGTTTCCAACGGCGACACCTTCAACCTGGTCGGCGCGTTGACCGGAGCCGGCTCGCTAACGATCGCTTCTGGCGGGACCGCCGACATTGGCTCGACGGCTGCCAGTCAACAGGTTGCGTTCGCCGACGCGACCGGAACGCTGAAGCTTTCGTCTGCCGCCAATTTCGCCGGTACGCTCTCGGGCGCGGTCGCCGGCGACAAGATCGATTTGATAAAGACAGCCGCCACCAGCGCGACCGTCAACGCCAGCGACCAGTTGGTGATCACCAACAACGGCGCGTCGGTGGCTACGATCCAACTGGCGGGCAACTATACCAACACCGTCTTCAAGGTAAGGGGCGACGGAGCCGGCGGATCGGTGATCACCTTGGCGAACGCGGCGGCCATTCATGGACTTGTGGGGGCGATGGCGAGCCTGGGTGGCGCCGGCGGCGCGGGCTCCCCGGCCCTGGCGCACGCCGACGCGGTACACGCTCCGACGTTGGCGCGCCCCGCACTGCCGTAAGAGGCAGCAAACCGTCTCTGAATCGGCTGTGTTACGAGAGGGTCCAACGTTTAGGTGGCGCCATGAGCACCCTGGACGGGACTTCCCTAAGGGCTACGGGCGCCGAAAGCGGACGTTCGGAATGTCTCATACCAACCGCCTCTAATATTGACCTGTAGCGGCCCATTGTCTTGATCCGATTGATACGATGCGCGTGGGCTCGTCGATCAGCCGGTTCCAGGCGTCGCAGACGGCATCGAGGATGGCGTCGTAGTC
>JALYTR010000420.1 GCA_030854165.1 Pseudomonadota bacterium
CGGTTATCCCGGTCAGGCACCGTTCGTGCGCGGACCTTATCCGACCATGTATGTCACCAACCCGTGGACGATTCGTCAGTATGCGGGATTTTCCACCGCCGAGGATTCCAACGCCTTCTACCGGCGCAATCTGGCCGCCGGCCAGCGGGGTCTGTCGGTGGCCTTCGATCTGGCCACCCACCGGGGCTACGATTCGGACCATCCCAGGGTGAAGGGCGACGTGGGCATGGCCGGGGTGGCGATCGATTCCATCCTCGACATGCGCACCCTGTTCGATGGCATCCCGCTTCAGACGATGAGCGTCTCTATGACCATGAACGGCGCGGTCCTGCCGGTGATGGCGCTCTATATCGTCGCCGCCGAGGAACAGGGGGTGGCGCACGGCGCCCTTTCGGGCACCATCCAGAACGACGTGCTCAAGGAGTTCATGGTCCGCAACACCTACATCTATCCGCCGGGCCCATCGATGCGGATCGTCTCGGACATCTTCGCCTATACGGCCGCGCAGATGCCGAAGTTCAACTCGATCTCGGTGAGTGGCTACCACATGCAGGAGGCCGGCGCGTCCCTGGACCTCGAGCTCGGCTACACCCTGGCTGACGGCGTCGACTATGTGCGGGCCGGGGTGGCGGCGGGGATGAGCGTGGACGCCTTCGCGCCGCGCCTGTCGTTCTTCTGGAACGCCGGCATGAACTACTTCATGGAGGTGGCCAAGCAGCGCGCCGCCCGACTGCTGTGGGCCAAGTTGATGGCCGAGCATTTCGCGCCCGCCGACCCTCGCTCCCTGGCCCTGCGCGCCCACACCCAGACCAGCGGCTGGTCCCTGGCCGCCCAGGACGTGTTCAACAATGTGGCGCGCACCACGATCGAGGCCATGGCCGCGACGGCCGGCCAGACCCAGAGCCTGCACACCAATTCCCTGGACGAGGCCCTGGCCCTCCCCACCGATTTCTCGGCCCGCATCGCGCGCAACACCCAGCTCTTTCTCCAGGTCGAGAGCGGCGCGACGAAGGTAATCGACCCGTGGGGGGGAAGCTATTACGTCGAACGCCTGACCCATGATCTGGCCGCCCGGGCGCTGACCCACATCGCCGAGGTGGAAGCCATGGGGGGGATGGCGGGCGCCATCGCCGAGGGCCTGCCCAAACGGCGCATCGAAGAGGCGGCGGCGCGCACCCAGGGCCGCATCGACTCGGGCCGGCAGACCCTGGTCGGGGTGAACCGCTACCTTTCCGGCAACGCCGACGACATCCCGATCCTGACGGTGGACAATTCCGCCGTGCTGGCCAGCCAGCTCGAGAAGCTCAAGGCCCTGAGGGCGGAGCGCGACGGCGCGGCGGTTGAGCGGGCGCTGGCGGCCCTGGAGGCCGGGGCGCGGGGCAAGGCCAATCTGCTGGCGCTCAGCGTCGAGGCGGCCCGGGCCCACGCGACGGTGGGCGAGATAAGCCTGGCCCTGGAGCGCGCCTTCGGCCGCCACCAGGCGCGGGCCGAGGTCGTGAGCGGCGTCTATGGGGCCGAAGTGGGCCCCGCCCTCAACGCGGCGCGCGCGAGATCCATGGTCGCGGCCTTCGCCGAGGCGGATGGGCGAGCCCCGAGCCTGCTGGTCGCCAAGATGGGCCAGGACGGCCACGACCGCGGCCAGAAGGTGATCGCCACCGGCTTCACCGACCTGGGCTTCACCGTCGATGTCGGTCCCCTGTTCGCCACCCCGGCGGAGACGGCCCGCGAGGCGGTGGAGAGGGGCGTGCATGTGGTGGGGGCCAGCTCCCTGGCGGCGGGACACCTGACCCTCGTCCCCGAACTGCGCGCCGAACTGGAGAAGCTCGGCCGGTCCGACATCATGATCGTCGTCGGCGGTGTGATCCCGGCCGGCGATTTTCCGGCCCTGAAAGCCGCCGGCGCCCGCCTGATCTTCCCCCCCGGCACGGTCATCGCCGACGCGGCGACGGCGATTTTGGAGGAACTGAACAAGGATCTTGGGTATGCGCAGGGCGGGGGTTGAGGACGGACGCGCCGCCGGACGCTCAAAGTTTCAATCCCCCGACCCCGCGACCTTCACCGTCGTCCCCTCCCCTTCCTCGATCTCCACATCGAAGGTCTCCAGGAACCGCGAGACCATCATGTAGTAGCCGATAGTGAGGGTGAGTTCCTGAAGGGCCTTGTAGCCGAGACGGGCCTGCAGCGGTTCGAATGTCGCATCGCTGGCGCGGACGTTGGCGACCACGTCGTCGGTGAAGGCCATGACCTCCCCTTGCGCCTCGTCGAAGGCGGAGGCGGCCGGCCCTTCGTGGATGGCGGCGATGAGAGCGTCGGACATCCCGATGCGTCTGGCGATGCGTTCATGCTGGAAGACCTCGTAGCCCGCCCCCGACCGCACGCCGACGCGGACGATGGCGATCTCGCGCAGGACCGGATCGAGGCTGGTGAAGTTGAGGATCTGGGTTCCCAGGCGGGTGAAACCGTCGATCAGTTCGCCGGCGTGGCCCATCATCGCGAAGATGTTCAGGGGCGGCAGTTTGGCATAGGCCACCGCCGCGCGGCCGGTCGCCGACGCCGGGTTGAAATAGGGGATTCGCGCCATGGCCCTGGAGACTCCCTCGCCGCCGATCGGCGCACCTTATACCAACCGCCGCTGAAAGTGACTCGGGGGGATTCCCATTTTTGGCGAACAGTGATTCACCCTGCTGATTGCAGGGGAGAGAACCGATGCCCGCTCTTGGATTGCGTGGCGAC
>JALYTR010000062.1 GCA_030854165.1 Pseudomonadota bacterium
GCTCTTTCTTTGCCCAAGAGCGGGCTGGAAGCCCGCGCTACGGTCTCCTCAGCTTGAATCTCTGCAGCTTGCCCGACGCGGTCTTGGGCAGTTCCGCAACGAACACCACCGCGCGGGGGTATTTGTAGGGAGCGATGGCGCGTTTCACATGGCCCTGGATATCGCGGGCCAAGGCGTCGCTGGCCTGGGCACCGGGCGCAAGGACGACGAAAGCCTTGCAGATCTGGCCGCGATCCTCGTCCGGAGCGCCGACCACCGCCGCCTCGGCGACCTCGGGATGGCCGAGAATGGCGTGTTCCACCTCCGGCGCGCCGATGTTGTAGCCGGAAGAGACGATCATGTCGTCGCCGCGCGCCACATACCAGAAGTAGCCGTCCGCGTCGCGCCGATAGATGTCGCCGGTGACGTTCCAGCCGTTGACGACATAGGCCTTCTGCCGCTCGTCCGCGAGGTAACGGCAGCCGGTCGGGCCGCGCACCGCCAGGCGCCCTTCGCCGGGGCCCTCGATGAGCCCGCCGTCGTCGCTCAACAGCTCGGCCTGGTAGCCGGGCGTCGCCTTGCCCGTTGATCCCGGGCGAATGTCCGCCTCGCTCGCCGAAATGAAGATGTGGATCATCTCGGTCGAGCCGATGCCGTCGATGATCCGGATCCCGGTCGCCTCGAACCAGGCGTCGGAGGTCGCCCTGGGCAAGGTCTCGCCGGCCGAAACGCATGTCGTCAACGATGAAAGCCGGCCGGCCGCCCCGCTCTTGATGAGGGCGCGGTAGGTGGTGGGGGCGGTGAACAGGGTGGTGACGCCATGGCGCTGGATGGTCGCGCAGAGGCCCTCGTAGCCGGGCGCTTCGCACAGCGCCGTGGTCGCTCCGAACGCCAGCGGGAAGATCACGCAGCCGCCGAGGCCGAAGGTGAAGGCCATGGGCGGGGTGCCGCAGAACACATCGTCCGGACCAGGGCGCAGAATGTGCCGCGCGAAGGTGTCGACCATGGCCAGTATATCGCGATGAAAGTGGACGCAGCCCTTGGGAACGCCGGTGGTGCCGGAGGTGAAGGCGATCAGCACCGGATCGTCGGCCGCGGTGTCCACCGGTGAAAAGTCGGCTGGCTTGGCCGCCATGCGGTCTTCCAGATCGCCGCCTTCGCCGAAGTAGGCGACATGGCGCAACTCGGGCGCGAGCGCCTGGCAGGCTTCGACCGTCCCACGCAGGCCCGCCTCGGCGATGGCGTGGCTGATTCTGGCCTTGCGGACGATGGTCGCCAGCTCCTCGGCCCGCAGCATCGGCATGGTGGCCACCACCACGCCCCCGGCGCGCGCGATGGCGAACCAGGTGGCGATGACGAGGGGGCGGTTGGCGCCATGGAGTAGGACACGGCAGCCGGGCGCCAGACCCAGGTCATCGGCGAGGACATGAGCGATCTGGCAGGTGGCGGCCAGCAAAGCGCCGTAGGTGATGCTCAAGTCTCCGCACACGACGGCCGGCTTGTCGGCCAGACCCTCGGCGAGGGCGCGGTCAAGCAGGTTGGAGGCGTTGAGGCGGGAGGGATAGCGCAGCTCGGGCAGATCGAACAGGAACACCGGCAGGTCGCCAGCGGCCGGCAGGTTGTCGCGCACGAAGGTGTCGGTGTGGGCCGTTGCGGTCACCGCCTGGCTCCAGCCTTCAGATGCAGCCCGGTCACCGTCGTTACACGACCTCCTGGGACGCCAGTTCGCAGGCATGGGCGCCCGCGCCGCTCTCGATCTGCAAGGTGGCGTGGTGAACGGAAAACCGCGCCCGAAGCTCGGCGCAAGCCTGGTGAAGCAAGCCATCGTCGATGGCGCCGTCCGGCCTGACCAGATGGGCGGTGAGGGCGGTCTCGGTGGTGCTCATGCCCCAGATGTGCAGATCGTGCACCTCGCTCACCCCCGGCAGCTCGCCCAGAAAGGCCATCACCGCCGCCCGATCGACGCCCGTGGGCACCGCCTGCAGGGCCAGATCCAGCGATTCCCGCATGAGCGACCAAGTCCCCAGGACAATGATCGCCCCGATGGCGAGGCTGACCACCGGATCGAGCCAGGTCAAGCCGGTGAGAAGGATCAGGCCGCCGGCGATCACGACCCCCAGGGCCACCAGGGCGTCGGAGGCCATATGCAGGAAGGCGCCGCGGATATTGAGATCGCCTTTGCGCCCCGACGCGAACATCCAGGCCGTGAAGCCGTTCACCGCGACCCCGACCGCCGCGACCACCATCATCGTCCTGCCCGCCGCCGGCGCGGGGTGGACCAGACGCAGGACCGCCGCCCAGGCGATGCCGCCGGTGACGACCAGAAGCACCACCGCGTTGCTGAGCGCCGCCAGGATCGATGAACCGCGCAGGCCATAGGTGTAGCGGGCGCTGGGGGCCTTTCGCGCCAGCCAGGCGGCCAGGCAAGCGACCCCCAGGCTGAGCACGTCGCCAAAATTGTGCCCGGCGTCGGCCAGCAGGGCGAGGGAGTTGGCCGTTACGCCGTAGATCGCCTCGACGATCGCATAGATCGCGTTCAGCGCGATGCCGATGGCGAAGGCGCGGCCGAACGAGGCTGGGGCGTGATGGTGAAGGTGGCCGGAATGATCGGGGTGGGCGTGTGTCGTCATCGAGCGGCGAGCATGAACCCTCCGCGCGCCGGCCGGTCAAGCCCGAAGGCACACCTCGATCCACGCCGCGAACGCCGCCATGAATTTGACGAGGAAGCCGCGGACCTCATCCTTGACCAGGACGCCTTGCGCATCGAACAGGCTTGCCGCTCCGCTGATATAGGCTTCCGGCTGTTGCAGCATGGGGACGTCCAGGAAGACCATCGACTGGCGCAGGTGATGATTCGCCCCAAAGCCGCCGATGGCGCCGGGCGAAACGCTCACGATCGCGCCGGGCCTGCCGCTCCACACGCTTTGACCGTAGGGGCGCGATCCGACGTCGAGGGCGTTCTTCAGCACGCCGGGGACCGAGCGGTTGTACTCGGGCGTGACGAACAGGACCGCATCGGCGGGCCTTACCTCGTCGCGAAACGCGCGCCAGGGCGCCGGCGTGTCAGCCTCGGCGTCCTCATCGTAAAGCGGCAGGGCGCCGATCTCGACGATCTTCAGCTTCAGCGATTCTGGCGCGAGCGCGGCCAGGGCGTGGGCCATCTTGCGGCTGAAGGATTCCCGACGAAGACTTCCGACCAGGACGGCGACATTGCGCGGCATGCTTTATTCTCCTTAAGGACTGACACGCCTAGATGGCGCGGCGCCCGGTCAAGACAAGGCGGGACGGCGACGCGCGCGCGCGCTAAGCTGGCGACGGGCGCCATCGGCGAGGAACAGGGATGACCAAGCGGGATTTTCGAAAGTCGATGGTCGGCGAGCACCAACTCGAACCGGAGACCCTGATGCTGGGCTTCGGCTTCGATCCGGAGCTCTCCGAAGGGGCGGTGAAGATACCGATCTTCCTTACCTCCACCTTCGCCTACAAGACCTGCGAAGAGGGCAAGCTCCTCTTCGACTACATGAGCGGCCGTGGCGCGTCGCCCGAGGGGGCTGACGCCGGCCTGATCTACACCCGCTTCAACAACCCCAACCTCCAGGTCGTGGAGGAGCGGCTGGCGGTGCTCGAGCGCACCGACGCCTGCTCGGTGTTCTCCAGCGGCATGGCGGCGATCCTCACCGCACTTTTGGCGGTCACCGAGCCGGGACAATCGGTCCTGCGCAGCCGGCCCCTCTACGGCGGCACGGAAACCCTGTTCGACACCCTGCTGGCGAGGCTCGGCGTCAGGAGCGCCGCCTTCGTCGATGGCGTGAACCCCGATGAGGTCCGCGCGGCGGCGGACGCGGCCCTGGCGCTAGGTCCCCTGGCGGCGATCTATGTGGAAACGCCGGCCAATCCCACCAATTCGGTGGTCGATCTGGATCTGATGGCTCAGGTCGCCGAGGAGGCGCGGGCGCGCCAGGGTTTCAAGCCAATCGTCGTCGTGGACAACACCTTGCTGGGGCCTCTTTACCAGTCGCCGCTCGATCACGGGGCCGACCTGGCGGTCTATTCCCTGACCAAATACGTCGGCGGCCACAGCGATCTGGTGGCCGGATCGGTGGCCGGCTCGGCGGCTCTCATGAAGAAGGTGCGCTCCCTGCGCAACCTGATCGGCAACCAGCTCGATGTGCATAGCTGCTGGATGCTGACCCGTTCGCTGGAGACCTTGCGCCTCCGAATGGACAAGGCCTTCGCCAACGCCCGCGAGGTGGCTGGCTGGCTGGCCGATCAGCCGAAGGTGGAGCGGGTGGCCTATCTGGGCTCGACGCCCCCCGGCTCGCGGGAAGCGGAGGTGATCGAGCGCCAGTGCGGCGCCCGGGGCGCCACCTTCTCCTTTGTGGTCAAGGGCGGCCGGGAAGCGGCGTTCAAGGTGCTCGACCGTCTGCAGGTGTTCAAGCTGGCGGTGAGCCTGGGCGGCACCGAGTCCCTGGCCTGCCATCCCGGCAGCACCACTCATTCGGGTGTCTCGCTCAACGAGCGGGTGGCCATCGGCATCGACGAAGGGATGATCCGCCTTTCCATTGGCATCGAAGCGCCCAAGGACCTGATCGCCGATCTCGGCCGGGCGCTGGAGAGCCTTGAGGCCTAATATAAGGGGATGCTACGCCGCCCCAGCGGTCCCCACCGGGTGACCGTCCCGCGACAGAAGCACCGCCAGCCAGCGGGTGCTCTCGAACTCGGCGGCGATGGCCATGACGGTGACGGTGAGCGGGGTGGAGAGGAGCACGCCCGGCGCGCCCAGGATGATCCCCCAAAAGCCGATCGAGATGAGGACCAGCAGGGGATCGATGTTCAGTTCGTCGCTCTGCAGCTTGGGCATCAGCACATTGTCGATGAGGAAGGCGGCGCCGCCCAGGATCGCCACCAGCAGAATGGGATGGAGCGGATCGTCGTATTGGGCGAGCGCAACCAGGCCCGGGAAGATCGCCCCGGCCACGGGACCCACGATCGGCACATAGGCGGCGAGGAAAACCAGAAAGGCGATGAACAGGCCGTCGTGAATTCCCATGGCGGCCATCAATCCGAAGGCGACGGCGGCGATCATCAGGGCCTTGAGGGTCTGCAGCCTCACATATCGCTCCACCGCGTCGCGCACGGCGAGGCTCACCCGCCGCGCGCCTTGACGCCGGCCTTCGTTGGCATAGAGCCGGTCGAGCTTGCGCCCGAAGGTCACCCGCGAGGCGAGCAGGAAGCCGAAATAGACGATCACCAGCACGCCGTAGGAAACCAGGCTACGCGCCGCGGACAAGGCCTGGGCCAACAGGTGGGTCGGATCGACGCCGCTGAACATCTGCCTAAGGGTGATCGCCGGCGCGCCCACCAGGGCCAGGGCCTGGGCCATCAGCGCGTCCAGCTTGGGCGCCAAGCCGCGAATCTCCGCGGCGAAGGGCGGGGCCTCGATCGCGAAGAGGCCGCCGATGGCTGTGAAGGCGATCAGGATCACCGTCCCGGCGATGCCGCCCCTCACCCAGGCGGGCGTGACCGGCAGGCGCCGCTGCATGACCCGCGACACCGCGTCGATCAGCAGGAGCAGAAACATCGCCACCACCAGGGGCGTGAGAATCGCCTGGAAGAAGCGCACCAGCGCGAGCGCCAGCACCACGGCCATGAAGACCAGCGCGTTGCGCAGGACGGCAAGAGCGCCGAGGGTCGCTTCGCCGGCGGTCACGCCGCCCCGTCGCTGAACGCCGGCGCCCGCTTCTGAAGATTGGCCATCACCGCCTCGACCTGATTGAGGCCGCCGATCAGGGCGATCTGTTCCTCGGTCTCCTGGATGAAGCCCGAGGCGGGGTCGGTGGTCACCGCCTGGTTCAGGAGCCGCTTGGCGGCGCGCACCGCGTCGGGGCTCTTGGCGGCGATCTCCCGCGCCAGGGCCAGGGCCTCGGCGAGCGGATCGGCGCACACCCGCGTGGCGAAGCCCATGGCCAGCGCCTCCTCGCCCGAAAACACCCGCCCCGTGTAGGTCAGTTCACGGACGATATCCTCGCGCGCCAGATGGCGCATGAGCTGGGTGCCGGCCATGTCGGGGACCAGGCCCCACTTGATCTCCAGGACGGCCAAGCGCGCGTCTGGCGTCACGAAACGCATGTCGGCGCCAAGACAGAGCTGGAAGCCGCCGCCGAACGCCACCCCATGCACCGCCGCGATCACCGGCACGGGGACCTCCCGCCAAACCCACACCGCGTACTGGGCGCGGTTGGCGATGCCGTGCGTGCGTGCCGCGAGCCCGCCGCCCTCGGAAGCCTCGGCCTTGCGCGAGCCATCGGCCATGCGCCCAAAACTGCCCATGTCCAGACCGGCGCAAAAGGCCCGCCCTTGCCCCGACAGCACCACCGCCCGCAGGCCGGCCTCGCTCTTGAGCCGGTCGCCCGCCGCGATCAGGGCCCCGAACATGGCGTCGTCCAACGCGTTCATCTTGTCGGCCCGGACCATCCGGACGTCGGCGACGCCGTCCTCGATATTCACCGTGACGCGGTCGTTCATGTTTGCATCTCCAACGCTCTTTGCGCCTACCGCCTCGCGCCCCGGATCACCCCGACGGCCAGGGCGATGAGGACGCCGGCGGCCAGGACGAACGGCGCAGCCGCGGGCGCGATGAAATGGCCGCGAAGTCCCGCCGCGGCCAGGCCGACCGCCGCCAGCGCGGTCGCGGTGAGCCAGAGGTCGGTGGCGAACATCTTGCCGATGGTCGCCGCCAGCGCCCGCAGAACCTCCATCACGCAATCCTCCGGGCGGTCCGGCGCAGGGTGACGCTCAGCGCCAGCCCGGCCGCCAGATAGAGGGCCACCAGGCCCAGGATCGCCCAGTCGCCGCCGGGCCATGGCACGCCCAGCCCCTCGCAGCACCAGAATGTTCCAAAGCCGGTCAGCATCCCCCCGACCAGGAATTTAAGGCTGTTCTCGGGAATTTTCGCCAGCGGTCTGCGCACCGCCAGCCCCAGGCCCAGGACCAGGACACAGGCCGCCGCCGCGCCGATCGCGGCCGGTACGAGCAGCCCGGGTCGCGCGCCCACCGCCAGGACGATGAAAACCACCTCGGTCCCTTCAAGCAGGACGGCCTTGAACGCCACCGTTCCGGCCAGCCAATCGGCGGCTGTCTTGCGCGCGCCGGTCTGGCCGCGCAGGGCCTGGGTCTGCTTGGCGAAGGCCTGGTCCTCGTCGTGCAGGGCCAGCACCCCGGCCGCCCTCAGCACCGCCTTGCGCAGCCAGCCCAGGCCGAACACCAGCAACAATATGCCCACCGCCAGTTGCAGGCCGTGAACCGGGACACTCGCCAGCAGGGGACCAAAGGCGGCGACCACCGTCGCCAGCACGGCCAGGGCCGCGATCGTTCCGATAGCGGCCGGTCGAGGGCCGCGCACCACGCTGACCGCCAGGACGATGGTGAAGGCCTCGACCACCTCCACGCTCGAGGCGATAAAGGCGGCGCCGACAACGGGCGCGGTCTGGGCGAGATTGAACATGGCGGCGTCTCTATGCCCGGCGGCGGCGCCTAAGCAAAGCGCCGCCTCAATCGCGATCCGGCGCGCCCAGCGGGAAATAGGCGCGGTAGGGGCGGGCCTCATCGACCGCGCGGGCGAACGACGGGCGAGCCAGCAGGCGCCGGCGATAGGCGTGGACCTGGGTGAACGCCTTGTCGATGGGATGGGTCCAGTCGGCGTAGAAAAGCGCTGGCGCGGCGGCGCAATCGGCCAGGGAGAAGGCCTCGCCGGCCGCCCACTCGCGCCCGCCCATCGCCTCGTCCAGCCACCGGTAGGCGCTCTCCAGCGCCCGGCGCGCCTCGGCCACGCCGAACGGGTCGCGGTCGGCCTCGGGGCGCAGGCGATCGGCGACGATCTTCTGCAGCGGGGTCATGATGTAGTTGTCGAAGAACCGGTCCATCAGGCGGACAGAGAGGGCGGCGCGGGCGTGCTCGGGCACGAGCCTCACCGGGCCGGGGTGATGGAGGTCGAGATGCTCGACGATGATGCTCGCCTCCATGACCGGGCGCCCGTCATCGACCAGCAGAGGAAAGCGTTTCAGCGGCCACAGCGCCGCCAGCTCCGCCGCCGCCTCCTTGTCCTCCAGCGTTCGGTATTCGAACGCCGTGTCGTTCTCATAAAGCGCGATCAGCGCCTTCTGGCAGTAGGAGGAGAAGGGGTGGGCGTAGAGTTTCAGAGACATGGGGGCGCCAGGAGTCCATTTGGAATTCAAACCGGTCGCCGCGCCACACTCGACCCTCGCCCCCGTTCTTCACGGGGGAGAGGGCAGGGTGAGGGGGTCGAACCGACGCGGTGCTCTATCAGGAAAAATTCATTGCTCACAGGCGCCCCTCACCCCTCCCTTCTCCCCGCGCGCGGGGAGAAGATTGAAGACGTCGAGAGCGAGCCTATCAAGGAATTTCCAAAAGGGGCTTTCACCGCTCACCCTCCGCTCAGCGACACCTCGGCGCCCTCGCTGTCGAGCACCCGCGAGAGCAGGGTCCCGTGTTCGTCGCGCGGCGCTTCGGCGAATTGAAGGCCGGACGTGGCTCTCGCCGCATGGACGCCCGGCAGGTCGGGGACGGTGAAGCCCAGTTGCACGGAGCCGGCCGGATTCTTCTCCGAGGCCGGATGCAGGGCCAGGGTGACATCGCCGGTGTCGAACTCGCTCCAGAACGGCGAGGCGAGGCGCACCGTCAGGCCGAACGTATCGCGCCAGAAGGCCACCGCCGCGTCCATGTCGGCCACGAACTTGATCGCATAGGTGAATTTCGCTTGCATGGGTTGGCTCCCCTTTCGATTTAAGTCTTAGCCCCGCGCCCGCCTGGCCGCCGGCTTTTTTTCTTCGGCCTTCTTCACCGGCGCCGCCTTGGCCGCCGCCTTTCCCCGCCCGCCCAGGCTGGCGCGCAGGGCGGCCATCAGGTCCACGACATTGGTGTCTTCCGGCTCCTCCACCGTCACCGGTTTCTTGCCCTTTTCCTTGGCCGCGATCATCTTTTTCAGCGCTTCCTCATAGCGGTCGGTGAATTTGGCCGGATCGAAGGGGCCTTCCTGCTGCTCGATGATTTTGCCGGCGATGGCCAGCATGGCCGGATCCACCTTGATGTCGGGAATGCCGGCGAAGGCTTCGTCGGGATCGCGCACCTCGTCGTGGCTGCGCAGGGTATAGGCGACGATCCCCCGCTCGCGCGGCTCCAGGGCGACCAGCCGCTCGCGGGTCGACATCACCACCCGGCCAAGGGCGATCTGGCCGGCGCGGGCCATCGCCTCGCGGATGACCGCGAAGGATTCCACCGCCAGCTTGCCGTCGGGAACCAGGAAATAGGGGTCGTTCCAGTACA
>JALYTR010000421.1 GCA_030854165.1 Pseudomonadota bacterium
ACGCTGGCCTGGGTCTGGGCGACGTCGGTGCGGGTGATCTCGCCGACCTCGAAGCGCGCCTGGGCCTCGGAGAGCTGGCGGGCGAGCAGGGCGACGTTCTCCTGGGCGATCGCCTGGCTTTCCTGGTCGCGGCGGACATCCACATAGGCCTGGATGACATTCTGCAGGACGCCCTGTTCGGCCTGGCGCAGGGCCTCGCGGCCGGCCAGGACGCTGGCCTCGGCGGCGCTCACCTGGCTGGACACCCGCCCGCCGGTGTAGATCGGCTGGGTGATGGTGATCGTCGCGCCGGAGGTCTCGCTCTGGCCGGCGAAATGCTGGCTGGGGATATTCTGGGACTGGTTGTTGGTGTCGATGCCGACGGTGGCCTGCAAGGTCGCCGTGGGGCGGTAGCCGGCCTCGGCCTGCACATAGGTCTCGTCGAGGGCTCGCTGCGTGGCGCGCTGGCCCTGCAGGGTGGGGTTGCTCTGATAGGCCAGGGCGATGGCGTCGGCCAGGGTTTCGGCCCTGGCGCCCCCGGCCGAGACGCCGGCGCTCAGGAACCCCGCCGCTGAAACGGCGGCCATCCACGCGGCCCTGTGACCTCTCGACATCCGCCGTCCCCGACCCGCGCCTTAAAAGGCGCGCCTCCGCTATAGGACAGGGCCGCCCCGCGCCGCTAGCCCGAGGCCAATTAAGCTTTCGTCACGTCACGGAGGCTGATTTTGCCTGGAAAGCCTCAAAAGGCGAAGCCGCGCTCGGCCTCGAATCCCGCCAGGACGGGCGGCGTGGAATCGAACAGCGGGCGCGACCCCACGCTTGGACCCGACCGCAGATAGAGCATGGCCCGGCCCACCGGCCCGTCCCGCTCGACGACGCCCAGACGGCCGCCTTCCGCCAGCGCGGCCATCCAGGCGCCGGGCGCCTTGGCCACCGCCCCTTCGCAGACGATCAGGTCGTAGGCGCCGGCCGCCGGCGCCGCGCCGCCCGCTTCCAGGCGTGTCACCGCCAGCTCCATGCCGGCGAGAACCGCGGCGGCGTAGGGCGCGGCGATGGCCAGGGCGCGCTCCCCGGCCCGGGGGCGCAGGGCCTGCAACAGCTTGGCCACGTCCCGGGGGCGCAGCATCCAACGGCCGGGCGCATATTCGATTTCGGCGTCGGCATAGGCCAGCCACAGCTTGTCCGGGGGCGTCAGGGTCTCGCGCGGCACGGCGCGCATGGCGTCGATAATGGCCAGATCGGTGACGTCGGCGGTGCGCACCTGGCTGTCCACCATGGTCGTCCGCCTGGCCGCGAATTCGGCGCTCATCTTGGTTTCCGGAAACTGCCCATGGCGGCGCGCATATAGGTCGCCACATCCAGTGAAGGCAATCGCGGTCGTCAATAGTCGAAGCGCAGGCCGAGCTGGTAGGTCTGGTCGTGGAATTCCGCTGGATCGGGTGATCCGGCATCCCTTCACAAACCGCGTGCGGCGTGTTCAGCAGGTTTTTCGCATTGAAGTAGACGACAAGATGCTCGCGCACCGCATAGCTGCCGCCAAAGTCCATGGAGGCCCGGGTCGCATCGCACCCATTGCTGGGCGGTTCGTCGCCATGTCTTGGCGAGCGATGTCCCCCGGAGGGCCGCTCGCGGTTGCCCAGGCCGCGCCCATCTGTTAGCCCTCCGCCGCTCGCGCGGCCTGGTGGCGGAGTGGTTACGCAGCGGACTGCAAATCCGCGCACCCGAGTTCGATTCTCGGCCAGGCCTCCATGGCTTTTCGGGGACTTAACCCCTCGACTATCGGGACACTCCCCTGCCCCGGTGTAATTCCTGTGTAACGTGTGTTTCCGCGTCGTTCTTGTCGACCGTCGCGTGTTCAGGAAGTGTTCTATCCAGCGCCGCCATGGCCGCATCGACGTGGGCGCCGGAGACGTGGGCATATCGGAGGACCATGGACAGGGTCTTGTGGCCGCTGATTCTCTGGATAGTGGGTAGATCAATCCCGGCCTGAACGAGCCTGGTGATCGCCGTATGGCGCATGACGTGCGGGGTGATCCGTCTCGGATCGAGGCCGGCCCTCACCACGGCTCTTCGGAAAGAGCGCTGCATATTTCGCCGCCAGCCTTCGCCGTGGCTGTCCGGCCCGCGTGGTTGAAAGATGAATCCGGTCTTGTCGGCGCGTTGCTCCCGCTCGCCCTTCAGCATGGCGACCAGCGCCGGCGTGAGAGGCTGTTCACGGCCGCCGGCCTTCGCCTTGCCGATATGGAGCCGGCCGCGATCCCAATCGATCTCGTCAAATCGCGCTCGCAGGATTTCGCGGTGGCGCATCGCGGTGTTCAACCCGAAGGCGACGAAAAGCCAAGTGTCGGGATCCTGGTCGCCGATGGCGCCGGCCATCAGGGCGTCGGCCTCGGTCTCTGACAACACGATCGTGCGGCCCTTCGGCTCGGGCAGCATGGCGAATGTGCACGGGATCGCCTTCAAGTCTTTCGCCTTCACTGCGTCCCTGAGCATGTGCTTCAGGGTCGCCAGTTCCCGGTTCACGGTCCCCGCCGCCGCCTTCTGGTCCAGGCGCTTCTTGCGATAAGCATTCACCGTGAACTCGGTGATCGTGTCGGCGCGCTGGGCGTCGAAGGATGGGATGAGCCAACGGTCCAGATGGTGCTTCTTGGCCTTCAGGTTCCGCCCACCGCCGTCCTCCATCCGGACCAGATAGCGCTCGGCGACCTGGCGGAACGATAGCCACGTCTTGCGC
>JALYTR010000063.1 GCA_030854165.1 Pseudomonadota bacterium
TCCGGATAGGCCGGTTTGAACAGGCTCAGCTTGTCCTGGTATTCGGCGGCGAGTTTGGCGCGTTCCTGGGAAAGCTGTTGCACCGTCGGGTTTTGCAAGGCGTCGGGGACAGCGAGACCGCTCGCGCCCCGCGCCTGTCGCCAGCGCTCCTCATCGCGGATGCGGTCGGCCTTGGCGGCCGAGAAGGCGGTGTTGAAGGCTTCAAGGTTCGCGCCGGCCAGCGATTGCCCGGCTTCGGGATCGTCGGACGGCGAGCCGGACGCCAGGGGGATGATCTGCTGGCGCGCCGCATAGGCAACCAGACCGCCCTCGCTGGCCTCCAGCCTGGCCTTCACGTCCGCCAGGCTGTGCTCGAGGAAATTCCGGGGATAGGCGGAGGCGCCGAACCGTCGGTCGAGACCGGCGGCGATGAAGTCGTCGGCGAAGGCGTTGGCGATCCTGGCCGACAACGCCGGATCGGGACTGCTGAATCTGATTCCCACCAGGCGCGAGCCCCGCGTGGGAATCACGCTCAGGTGGTCTCGCAGGAGTTCGATAACCCTCTCCGCGCGATCGGCCGGCAACACGTTCGCACGAACCTTGCCCGCGCCCATTCGATCGACAAAGGCGTCGTCGCGCGCAAGCTGGAGCATCTGGGCGACACGCTCGGCCAGGGAACGGCCGCGCAGAAGTCCATACTGGGTTTGGAAGAACTCGTCGTCCGACGCGCCGAGATCCAGTGGCCTCACCTCGCCGGCTCCCAGCACCTTGTCGCCTTCGCGATCGACTTCCACGGTGGCCCGCGCGGCATAGATGGGCGTCATGATCATGCTCGCCGCCGCCCCCAGCGCCAGTCCCAGGGCGATGGCGATGGCCAGTAACCAGCGATGCTTGACCAAGGCCCGGCCATAGGACGCCAGATCGGAGTCTCCGCCGGAGCGACCCCGCGGCCCCTGATCGGCGCCCCATCCAAGGGGTGTGAGCGGCGCGCCTGGCACGGTCAGAAGTAGGCGAAGACGATGAGCGCCGGCAGGGTCTCGATCAGCCCTCGCCACAAGGTCTTGGCTCGTGAATCCTCCACCACCACCACATCGTTGGCCAGGATCTCCGGATCGCCCGCCCGGCCGGCCCGGATGGCGGCCAGATCGAAGGTGGCCGCGTGCGGCGCCCCACCCACCGCGCGCACGATCGTCACCCGGTGCAGATTGGCCGTCTTCGAGGCGCCCTTGGCTCTCGCGACCGCCTCCATCAGGCTGGTCCGCCCCTTCAGATCGAAAACGCCCGCCTCGTTGACCGCGCCCTCGACGCTGACCTTCTGGCTGACCGCCTCTTCGACGGTCACGGTGACCTGGGGCGAGCGCAGATAGGCCTGGCCGAGGCGACGAGCGATCTCGGCGGCGAGTTCATCGGCGGTGCGGCCGGCGGCGGCCACCGCGCCGATCAGGGGCAGCCGCACGTCTCCGGCCGCGTCGACCTGGAGCTTCTCGAAGGTCAGATCCTTGACCTGAAAGACGGTGATGTTCAGCCGGTCCAAGGGGCCGATCCGATAGTCCAGCGGCCCGGCGGAAAGCGAAATCGCGGGGCCGGCGGTCGTGGACGCCCGGTCCCACGCCTGGCCGGCGGCCGACAGCGACAAGACCATGGCAAGCGCGACTGTCACTGGGCGCGCCGATGCGACCGCGCGAAGTCCACTGCCCCCAGCCATATCTCCGCCCCCCGACGCGACGATGCGGGCAATCTACACGCGGGCCGCGCCAAGTCCACCGCCGATCGCGCCCACACTTCCTCTCGCCATGGCGTCACAAAAGGCGCATAGTCCCGCTCGACCGCCGATCAGCGACGGTGGAGCGTTTCATGTCAGCCCTGATATTCAAGATCGTTAAGCACGACGGCGCCTGGGCCGTCGAACACGAAGGCCGCTATTCGAATCGCGCCCGCGACAAGGCCGAAGTCGTCGCTTCGGCGACCAAGCTCGCCCGCGCCGCCGTCGGCCAAGGCCGGATCGTCCAGGTCCGCGTCGAAGGCGAAACCGGCTACTTCTGACCGAAACCAAACGGGAGCCCATCATGGCCAACAAGGACCAGAAGCGCGGCAACAAGGAAGTTCGCAAGCCCAAGCAGGCCAAGTCCAAGCCCGCGGCGGCCACCTCTTCCTTCGTGGTCACGCCCGGCAAAAAGAAATAGGCTCGCTAATATCCCTGCAGCCGCGCGTAGCGGTCGCGGTGATAGGATGGGCTTCCGAAGGTGATCTCGGCCGATCGGGCGCGCTTCAGATAGAGGCCGGCGTCGTGGGCGTCGGTCATGCCGATGCCGCCGTGCATCTGGACCATCTCGTTGGACACCAGATGCAGAACTTCGCCCGCCTTGGCCTTGGCGAGGGAGACAAGCTCGGGCGCGTCGGGCGAGCCGTTGTCGATGGCGGTCAGCGACGCCTCTACGCAGGATCTCGCCAGTTCCAGGTCGGTGAACATCCGGGCGGCGCGGTGCTGCAGGGCCTGAAAGGCGCCGATGACCTGGCCGAACTGCACTCGCGTTTTCAGATAATCGAGGGTGGTCTCGAAGGCCTGGAGGGCGCAGCCTAGCATCTCGGCGGCGAGGCCCGCCCGCGCCCGGTCGAGGGTCGCCTCCAGCAAATCCCAACCCTTGCCGACCTCCCCGAGCACGGCGTCATTTCCAACCTGGACCTTGTCGAAAGTGATCACCGCGGCGCCGCGCGAATCGGCCAGCTTCAGCGTCTTGCGAGTCAGGCCGGCGGCGTCGGCGGGAACCAGGAAGAGGGTGATCCCCTCCTTCGCCCCACCCTCGCCGGCCGTGCGGGCGGAAACCACGAAGAGATCGGCGGCCATGCCTTCGAGCACGAAGGTCTTGACCCCGGTCAGGGTGAACCCGTCGCCGTTCGGGCTGGCCGCCAGGGCGACCTTTTCCGGCGCGTGATGCGGGCCTTCGTCGATGGCCAGGGTGGCGACCGCCTCGCCAGCGGCGATCCTGGGAAGCCACGCCTGTTTCTGCCCCACCGCGCCGCCAAGGACGATAGCGCTGGCCCCGGCAAGGGCGCTGGCCACCAGGGGCGAAGCGGTGAGGGTGCGGCCGGTCTCCTCGAGGATGAGGCCCAGGCTCAGATAGCCGAAATCCGAGCCGCCATAGGCCTCGGGAATGATGACGCCGGCCCACCCCATGGCGGCCATCTCGGCGAAGGCGGCGCGGTCGTAGCCGAGCGCCGGGCCGGCGTCGCGTAGCTTGCGGAAGGCGGAGACCGGGGATTTCTCCCGCGTCCAGGTGCGCGCCGCATCGCGCAGCAGAGTTTGCTCTTCGGTCAGTACGGCCATCTCTTCCCTTGGGATTTCTAGTGTGACGCGGCGGCGAGCGGGTCGGGCAGGCCCAGGATCCGCTTGGCGATGATGTTGTTCTGAATCTCGGCCGAGCCGCCGTAGATCGAATAGGCCTTGCTGCCTAGCCAGGCGCGGACGGCGGCGAGTTCTCCAGGCTTGTAGGCCTCGCCCTGCCAGCCCAGGCCCTGGCTTCCCATGATCTCGACGACGAGCTCCAGCCGATCCTGGGCGATCTTGGTTCCGGCGTTCTTCATGATCGAGCTCACCGCCCCGCTGGCCTGGTTCGACCGCGCCTCGCCCATCGATCGCAGGGCGGTGAGCTGAAAGGCGCGCGCCTCCATCTCGTGGGCGGCGATCCGGATGCGCAGATCGGCGTCGGCAATCCGGCCGCCGGGCCCTTCGCCCACATAGTCCCTGGCCATGGCGGCCAGCGGCGCGGCCGCGCCCCCGCGTCCCCCGCCCAGGCCGTTGCGCTCATGCTGAAGCAGGCGCTTGGCGATCGACCAGCCGCCGCCCAGCGGGCCGACCAGGTCTTCCTTGGCGACCTTTACGTCGGTGAAAAAGGTCTCGCAGAACGGCGAATTGCCGCTGATCAGGCGGATGGGGCGGACCTCGACGCCGGACGAGCGCATGTCGATCAGCAGGAAGCTGATGCCTTCGTGCTTGCGGACCGGATCGGTGCGCACCAGGCAGAAGCACCAGTCGGCGTGATTGGCCCCGGAGGTCCACACCTTCTGGCCGTTGACCAACCAGTGATCGCCCTTGTCCTCGCAGCGGGTTGAAAGGCCGGCCAGATCCGAGCCGGCGCCGGGCTCGGAAAAGCCCTGGCACCAGCGCACTTCGCCCCGGGCGATCGGCGGAATGTGGCGCGCCTTCTGCGCCTCGTCGCCGTATTCGAGCAGGGTGGGGCCAAACATCATCACCCCCATGCCGCCGATCGGGCTCCAGGCGCCGATGGCGCTCATCTCCTCGCCGAGCACCCTGGCTCGCGCGGCGTCGAGCCCGCCGCCGCCCAGGGCGGCCGGCCAGTTGGGAACGCCCCATCCCTTTTCGCCCATGGCCCTTTTCCAGGCCTGGAAATCCCGATTCCCCGAGGGCGGATCCTCGGCGGTCATCAGGGCGCCCCTGCCCTTCAGGGAGGTCGGGAAGTTGGCCGCGAGCCAGGCCCGGGCCTCGGCTCTGAATGCCTCCAGCTTGGCATCGGGGATGGAATCGCCAGTCACGTCGCGACCTTCGGGTCGGGCAGGCCGAGCACCCGCTTGGCCACCACATTGAGGTTCACTTCCGAGGTGCCGCCCTCGATGGAATTGCCCTTGGAGCGCAGCCAGCCGTGGCTGGCGGCAAGTTCGGCCGGCGTGAAGCCCTCCCCCTCCCAGCCCAGGCCCTGGACGCCCATGGCCTCGATCATCAGCTCCGAGCGCTCCTGGGCCAGGGCGGCGGCGGCGTATTTGACGATCGAGGTGGCGGCGCTGGGGCCATTGCTCGCCCGCGACTCGGCGGCGATCCGCCCGAGCGTCAGATAGAAGGCCTGATAATCCATCTTGTTGCGGGTGACGCGGCCCCGCAGATCGGCGTCGGCCAGGGCGCCGGTTTCATCTACCCCCACATACTGCTTGGCGATCTGGCCCAGATCCCCCGCCGAGCCGCCCGCCCCGCCGCCGGCCCCAAAGCCGCCGGAGATGTTCTGCCGCTCGTACTGCAAGAGCCGCTTGGCGATCTCCCAGCCGCCGCCCACCCGGCCGACCAGATTGTCCTTGGGGATTTTCACGTCGGTGAAAAACGTCTCGCAGAACGGCGAGTCGCCGCTGATCAGCCGGATCGGTCGGGTCTCAACGCCGGGTGAGGCTATGTCGATGAGCACGAAGCTGATCCCCTCGTGTTTCCTGGCCGTATCGGTGCGCACCAGGCAGAAGCACCAGTCGGCCCGGTCGGCGTAGGAGGTCCAGACCTTCTGGCCGTTGATCAGCCAATGGTCGCCGCCATCCTCGCAGCGGGTCGAAAGGCCGGCCAGGTCGGAGCCCGCCCCCGGCTCTGAATAGCCCTGGCACCAGCGGATCTCGCCGGCCGCGATCCTGGGCAGATGCTCGCGCTTCTGGGCCTCGCTGGCGTATTCCAGCAGGGCCGGCCCCAGCATCCACAGGCCGAACGAGGCGAGCGGCGTTCGATAGCCGCCCGCGGCGATCTCCCTTTCCACCACCCGCCCCTGCTCGGGGGCGAGCCCGCCGCCGCCGTATTGGCGCGGCCAGGTCGGCGCCGTCCAGCCCTTCTCCGCCACGCGGCGCATCCACACGATCTGCGGATCGTCGCTCCCCGCGAAGGCCCGTCCGCCCCACACCGCCTCCGGATCGGTTCGCGCGTTTGGGTCGCGAAGCTGGGCCGGATAGTTGGCCGACAGCCACCCCTTCACCTCGGCGCGGAAGGCGTCCAGAGCGGAGCCGCCGAAATCGGTCATGAGGCGCGTCCTTTGCTGGTCAGGTTGTCGATGTTTACCTTACCGCCGCTCGCGACAGCCGCAAGGGTGCGTGCTCCTCCCCCGTCGTCTTACGGAGGAGGAACATGAGCATCCCCTGGCGCGCGGCATTGGAAGC
Organism: Pseudomonadota bacterium; assembly: GCA_030854165.1. Taxonomy (GTDB): domain Bacteria; phylum Pseudomonadota; class Alphaproteobacteria; order Caulobacterales; family Caulobacteraceae; genus Acaudatibacter. The sequence goes on from JALYTR010000063.1 coordinate 5,896, forward strand.
GTTAGGTTGAAGATCGCGCTTCGAAACGGAAACCCCCATGCTCAACCGCCGCGAACTGACCCTCTCCGCCGCCTCGGTCGCGGTCCTCGCGCCCTGGGCCGGCGCCCACGCCCAGGCCAGTGAGGACGCCCGGCTTGTCGCCCTGTTCGACGTTCTCTTCCAGGAATCGCTTCGGCAAAACCCGGAAGGGGCGACCCAGCTCGGCCTGGATATCGGCGCCAACGCCGACCTGAAAGCCAAGCTGCGCGACGAATCGGCGGCTGGCATCGCCGCCGCCAAGGCGTTGAATACCGATCAGTTGCGGCGTCTCGAAGCGGTCGATCGCGGCGCCCTCTCGGCCGCCGGCAAGGTCAATCTGGATACCGTCCTTTATACCCGCCGCTCTACAGCCGCGGTGATGGCCTTCGATTTCGGCGGGACTTCCTTTGGCCCGTCGCCCTATGTGGTCAGCCAACTCACCGGCGCCTATCAGTCGGTTCCCGACTTTCTCGACACCAAGCACAAGATCGCCACCGCGGCCGATGCGGACGCCTATCTCGCCCGCCTCAAGGCCTTCGCCGTCCAGCTCGATGCGAACACCGCGCGCATGGCTCATGACGCGGCCCTGGGCGTCACCCCGCCCGACTTCCTGCTCGACACCGCCCTCGTCCAGATGACCGCGACCCGCAAACCGGCCGACCAGTCGGTGCTGGTGACCTCGATCCGCCGGCGGGCGGCCGAAAAGGGTCTGGCGCCCCGCTATGGGGACGATGCCGCGAAAATCTACGACGAGGCCATCGTCCCGGCCCTGGATCGCCAGATCGAAGCGACCCGCAAGCTGCGCGCCGTCGCCACTCACGACGCGGGCGTCGGACATCTGAAGGACGGCGCGGCCTTCTACGCCGCCGCGCTCCACGCCACCACCGCGACCGGGCTGACCCCCGACGAAGTCCACCAGCTCGGCCTCGACCAGGCGGCCGAGATCAGCGGCCGGCTCGATGGCCTGCTGCGGGCGCGCGGTCTTACCCAGGGCACGGTGGGCCAGCGCATCGCCGCACTCTACCGCGACCCGGCCGGCCTCTTCCCCGACACCGACGCCGGCAAGGCTGAGGCCATCGCCTATTGCAACGATCGCCTGGCCGCCATCCGCCCGCGCCTGCCCAGCCGCTTCAAGCGCCTGCCGCCCTACGCCTTCGAGGTGCGCGGGGTGCCGACGGCCCTCGAGGCGGGCGCCGCCACCGCCTATTCGCAGGCGCCCGCCCTAGACGGCTCGCGCCCGGGCCTGGTCTATTTCAACCTGCACGACACCGCCGAATGGCCGAAATGGACCCTGCCGACGGTGGTCTTCCACGAGGGCCTGCCCGGCCACCAGCTCGAAGGCGGCCTCGCCCTTTCCAACACCAGCCTGCCGCTGATCCGCAAGACCATCGGCTTTTCCGGCTACGCCGAGGGCTGGGCGCTCTATGCCGAACAGCTGGCCGACGAGATGGGCATGTATGAGGACGATCCCCTCGGCCGCATCGGCTTCCTGAAGGCCCAGCTTTTCCGCGCCGGCCGCTGCGTCGCCGACACCGGCATCCATCACCTGGGCTGGAGCCGCGAGAAGGCCATCGCCTTCTTTCTCGACCTGGAAGGCGACGCGCCGGGCCTCGCCACCCGCGAGGTCGAACGCTATTGCGCCACCCCCGGCCAGGCCTGCAGCTACAAGATCGGCCACACCGTCTGGACCCGCGCCCGAGCCCGCGCCGTCGCGGCCCTGGGCGCCCGCTACGACATCAAGGATTTTCACGAGGCCGGCCTGGGCTGCGGCCGGGTGCCGCTGGACGTGCTGGACGGGGTGATCGACGGGTGGGTGGCCGAGAGGAGCGCGTGATGGGAACGCCTCAAAAGCCATCGGCGTCATGTTCGCCGCCGCCCGTTTCGATAGAGCGCTGGCGAAACCATGGGCCCTGGTGGGGGGAATTGCGCGACCTTTTGCCTTCCGCTGCGGAATTCGTCCCGGAAAACACTGTCCGATGACGCGGGAAACACAGCGCGGGCGAGAGGCCTCGCCAGGCAAGCAGCGGCGAAATGGTCTCTGTGATTGCGGCAGCGGCGTGAAATACAAGCGGTGCTGCGGCGCCGCTTCCGGGCCGCCGAAAGCGCTGGGCCCCCTTCGATCGCCATCCGATCCGCGAGCCGCCCAGAACCAATTTCTGCGCGGCGTGCAACTGCTGCGGTCCGGTCAATCGGCGGCGGCGACGTCGGCCCTGCTCGCGGCGATCCGGTCGGACGACAAACATTTCCATGCCCACCACGCGCTGGGTTCGGCGTTCGGGCAAGGCGGACGGTTCGCCGACGCAAGGGACGCCTTGGTCCGGGCCGTGGCGCTGCGACCCAACTCCGCGGCGGCCAACGCCGATCTGGGCGCCGCGTATGACCGTCAAAACCTGCACGAGCAGGCGATCGAAGCCTATCGAAGAGCGGTCGAGCTGAAACCCAATCTGGGCGATGTGCACCATCGCCTGGGCGAGCTTTACGCAATGTACAGCAGAGCGGCGGAGGCGGCCGACCACTTCGACCGCGCGGCCGATATCAACCGCAATACCACGAATGCGCGCCTGTACCGCTCCGACGCTCAGCTCCTGCGGGGCGATATCGCGGCGGCCGAACAATGGGCTCGCAAGGCGGTCGCGCTCGAAGCGACGAGCAGCGCCGCCCAGGGGACTCTTGCCGGTCTCCTCTACGCCCAAGGCCGTTTTGAAGAGGCGACCACATATTTCGAAACGGCTCTGCGGCTCAATCCGAAGACAGCCAAATGCTGGGACGGCCTTGTGCACTGCCGGAAGTATTCCGAGGCGGACACTTCCATTCTCGACCGCATGCACGCCGTTTTGCGACGCGGCGATCTGAACGATTTGGAGCGAATGACCATCCACTTTGCCATTGGTAAGGTATATGACGACCGTGGTGACTATGCCCGCGCCATGGAACAGTTCGACACGGCAAATGGGCTTCGGGCGAAGGACCGCGCGTTCGATCGCGCCAGCTTTGCAGTCCTCGTCGACAGGAACATTCAGCTTTTCACGCGAGATTTCATTGCGCGCAACGCCGCGTACGGAACACCGGATCAGAAACCGCTGTTCGTTGTTGGCATGTACCGCTCCGGAACCACACTCGCCGAGCAGATCCTCTCCAGCCATCCCGACATCGCGGCGGGCGGCGAACTGACGGTGTGGACGCCAACGGATATGGAGATCGACGCGACCACGGGCCAATTCGATCCGGATCGCGCCCGTTCCGCGATCGCGAAATATCTCTCCATGCTGCAAAAAATCGGCCCGTCCGCGGCGCGCGTCACCGACAAGCTGCCGTTCAATTTCTTGCGCCTCGGCGCGATCCACGCG
>JALYTR010000422.1 GCA_030854165.1 Pseudomonadota bacterium
AGGGCCGTCTTGGCGGGTTGAGGGGTGGTGGGCGAGTCTGCGCAGCTAAGTCCGTCTTTAAGGACGTGGATAGCAGCACAGCATGAGCCAGATGACGGTGATCACCGGCGCCGATCGGCGCCGGCGTTGGGATGACGAACAGAAGCGGTTGATCCTGTCGGCGTGCTTCGCGCCGGGCGGGACGGTGGCGGAGACGGCCCGCCGCTTCGATGTATGCACGAGCCTGATCTATCGCTGGCGTCGCGATCTGGCGACGGTGGGAGCGCCGGCGGGGTTCGCCCCGGCGTTGGTGGCGAGCGAACCTGACCCGAGCCTGGCGATGTGTTCGCATCCGGCGGTCGTGGTGGAGCTGAAGGGCGGCGCGCGGGTGAGCATCGCGGCCTCGGCGTCGGCGACGTTGGTGGCGGCGACGCTGCGGGCGTTGCGATGATCGCCATTCCCTCGGGGACGCGGGTGTGGATCGCCACGGGGATGACCGACATGCGCAAGGGGATGCCGGGCTTGGCGCTGCTGGTGCAGGAGGTGATGAATCGCGACCCGCACGTGGGCGACCTCTACGTGTTTCGGGGACGCGGCGGATCGCTGATCAAGATCCTGTGGCACGACGGCTTGGGCCTGTCGCTCTACGCCAAGCGGCTGGACAAGGGGCGCTTCGTCTGGCCGGCCACGGTGGGCGGCGCGGTGTCGCTGACGGCGGCGCAACTCGGCTATATGTTGGAAGGGATCGACTGGCGGAACCCCCAACACACGTGGCGGCCGAGGTCGGCGGGATGACCTCTAAAATAGTTGGCGCGCCCTGCATTTAGGGGCGCCTCAAGCGGCCGTTTTTATGATTCTCTGCGGGCATGGAGACCGGTTCGACCGCCATGCCCGACGACCTCGACGCGCTCAGAACGGCGTTGTCGATCGCGCGCGTCGAAGCAGCCAAGGCGCAAGCCGAGCTCGCCGCCGAACGCGCGAGAACTTCCAGCAACGAGGCGCTGATCGCGGCCATGAAGCTGGCGATCGAGAAGCTGCGGCGCGAACTCTACGGCCAGCGATCCGAGCGCTCGGCGCGGCTCTTGGATCAGATGGAGCTTCAGCTCGAGGAGTTGGAAGCCACGGCCACCGAAGACGAACTGGCCGCCGAAGCGGCGGCCAAGACGACGACGGTGACGGCGTTCACCCGCAAGCGACCGTCGCGCCGCCCGTTCCCCGAGCACCTGCCCCGCGAACGGATGGTCGAAGCGCCACCGTCGTCGTGCGGCTGCTGCGGCGGGACGCGGCTCGCCAAGCTCGGCGAGGACATCACCGAGACGCTGGAGGTCGTGCCGCGCCAGTGGAAGGTGATTCAGCATGTCCGCGAGAAGTTCACCTGCCGCGACTGCGAGTCGATCAGCCAGCCGCCGGCACCCTTCCATCCCACGCCCAGGGGCTGGGCGGGCGCGAATCTCTTGGCGATGATCCTGTTCGAGAAGTTCGGCCAGCATCAGCCGCTGAACCGCCAAGCCGAGCGCTACGCCCGTGAAGGCGTGCCCCTGAGCCTGTCGACCCTGGCCGATCAGGTCGGCGCTTGCGCCCAGGCGTTGCGGCCGATCCACGATCGGATAGAAGCCCATGTAATGGCCGCCGAGCGTCTCCACGGCGACGACACCACCATCCCGGTTCTCAGCCGAGGCAAGACCGACGTCGCCAGACTATGGACCTACGTGCGCGACGACGCGCCGTTCGGCGGGACGGGTCCGCCGGCGGCGGTTTTCCACTACTCCCGCGACCGCCGGGGCGAGCATCCCAGAAGCCACCTAGCCGACTACGCCGGCATCCTGCAGGCCGACGCCTACGGCGGCTATGGCGACCTCTATAAGCCCGGCCGTACGCCCAAGCCGATCACCGAGGCGCCCTGTTGGGCCCACGCCCGCCGCAAGTTCTACGAACTGGCCGATATCGCCGCCGCCGCGCGCAAGAAGGCCCAGGGCAAGACCACGGCCGCCATCTCGCCCATGGCGCTGGAGGCGGTACGCCGGATGGACGCTCTGTTCGCTATCGAGCGGGACATCAACGGCAAGCCCGCGGACGAGCGGCTGGCCGTTCGCCAGAGTCTCAGCAGACCCCCGCTCGCCGACCTGGAGACCTGGATGTGCGCCGAGCGCGCCAAGCTCTCCGGACAAGCCCCCGTCGCCAAGGCCATGGACTATATGCTGAAGCGCTGGCCCGCCTTCACCCGGTTCCTGGACGACGGACGTATCTGCCTCACCAACAACGCCGCCGAACGCGCCCTGCGCGGCGTCGCTCTCGGGCGAAAGTCATGGCTGTTCGCCGGCTCCGACCGCGGCGGCCAGCGCGCCGCCGTCATGTACACCTTGATCGTTACCGCCAAGATGAACCACATCGATCCTCAGGCCTGGCTCGCCGACGTCCTCGCCCGGCTGCCAGGTCACCCCGCCCACCGTCTCGACGAGTTCTTGCCGTGGAGCTGGCGACCCCAAGCGCAACTCATCGCGACGGCCGCTTGATCGCCGGAGTTCAGCCCGACGCGGTGTTCACCGGATGGTTACGTCGCTGTAGAGCGCGATCGGCTTGCCATGCGTCTCGAGATAGCTTCGGGTCGCCTGGAAATAGGCGAAGGTGCTCTCGCTGGCCACGAAGCTCAGGTGCATCAGCCGGCTGGTCGCGTCATCCACGAACACCAGCAGCGTGCACTGAGGGCCGCGATCTTCAAA
>JALYTR010000064.1 GCA_030854165.1 Pseudomonadota bacterium
GGCCAAAACTGGCTGCGGGGGCATGGGTGGCCGGGACTTACGCCCGGCCATGACGGCCTTCGTTGGGGGTGATTCAACTTCATCGCCCAATGTGCTAAAGTTCGCCGCGTCCGCCGCCGTTGCGGGCGAAGAGTTGCAGAGTGCGCAGGTGCGCCAAGCGGGCGGCGTCGGGCGAATAGTCGGCGCGCTGGTCGGCGGCGAAGCCGTGGCCGGCGTCGTAGAGATGAACGGGAATGTCGGGATGGGCCGCGTCGATCGCGGCCACGATGCTGGCCGGAATACTCCGGTCGCGGCGGCCGAAATGGAGGATGATCGGACAGCGCGGCGTCTCATCGATCAGCTCGGGGATGCGCCGGCCATAGTAGCTCGAGACGGCCGACACGCCGTCGCACCGGCAGGCGGCCAGCCACGCCGCCGTGCCGCCCCAGCAGAACCCCACAACGAACACCGGGGGCGCGAGGGCGGCGACCGCCGCGGCAAGGTCGGCGGCGACCTGATCCCAAGGAGTCCGCTCCGAATGGCGCCGCCCCAGGGCCACGCCCGCCGCATCGGATTCGGCCTCGAAGCCGCGCTCAAGCCGATCGAACAGCGACGGGGCCAGGGTCTCGTAGCCATCGGTGGCGAAGGCGTCGGCTTGCCTGCGAATCTGAGCCGTGACACCGAAAATCTCCTGGATCAGCACCAGGCCGCCGCGGCGCGCGTCGGGCGGGGCGGCGCGGTAGGCTCCAAAGGAAAAGCCATCGAGGGAACTGGCAAGCGGGATCGTCTCAGCCATGCTGGGCGGCGAACAGTTCGAGGGTGCGGCGGCGTGCGAGCTCGGCGGCAGCGCCGTTGTGTCGTGCCGGATCCTCGTTGTTGAAGCCGTGGCCGGCGTCTTCGTAGATGTGGACGGCGACGCCGGGATTGGCGCTCTGGACCGCGGCATTGACCTCGTCGGCCGGAATGCCGGCGTCGAGGCGGCCCAGATGAACGATGGTCGGGCATCGGGGCGTCTGATCGGCGTTGGCCTTGACCAGGCTGCCATAATAGCTCGACGCGCCCGCCAGCCCGTCCAGATTGCATGCCGCCAGCCAGGCGAGCGAGCCGCCGTAATAGTACCCGACGATGAACACCTTGCCGAGCGGCGCCAGATGGTCGCGGCAGGCGGCGACGTCACAAAGGGCCTGGTCCAGCGGCGTGGCGCGGGCGTGGGCGATGCCGGCGGTCATGCCCGCCGCGTCGTGGCCGGCCAGAAAGCCCGGCTCACGGCGGTCGAACAGCGATGGCGCCAGGGCCTCAAAGCCCAGGGACGCCCAGCGATCGACATCGCGGCGGACATGCTCGTCGAGGCCAAAGATTTCCTGCAGGACGATGACGCCGCCCTTGCGCCCGATCGCCGGCGCGGCGTGATAGGCGCCGAACGTAAATCCGTCAGCCGCCGTACTCCTGATTTCGATTATCTCGCCCATGACCGGCGTCCTTCGCCTTCGATTACACGTTGAAGCGGAAGTTCATCACGTCGCCGTCGCGCACCACATAATCCTTGCCCTCGGAGCGCATCTTGCCGGCGTCGCGCGCGCCCGCCTCCCCGCCCAGGGCCACATAATCCGCGAAGGCGATGGTCTCGGCGCGGATGAAGCCTTTCTCGAAATCGGTGTGGATCACGCCGGCGGCCTGCGGGCCGGTGGCGCCGACGGGAATCGTCCAGGCGCGCGCCTCCTTCGGCCCGGCGGTGAAATATGTCCGCAGTCCCAGAAGGGCGTAGGCTTCGCGGATCAGCCGATCGAGGCCGGGTTCGGCGAGACCCAGCGTTTCCAGAAACTCCGCCCGCTCTTCCGCATCGAGCAGGGCGATCTCGCTTTCGATCTTGGCCGAGATCACCACCGCCTTGGCGCCGTCCCGCGCCGCCCGCTCGGCGACCTCGGCCGACAGGGCGTTGCCCGATCCCGCGGAGTCCTCATCCACATTGCACACATAGAGGGCCGGCTTGGCGGTCAGCAGTTGCAGCATCCGCCAGGCCTTTTCCTCGTCGGCCGCGACCTTGGCCGCCCGCGCCGGTCGGCCGGCGTTGAGCTCATCGAGGGCGCGCGTCGCCAGGCGCAGGGTGAGACCGCTTTCCTTGTCGCCGCCCTTGGCGCGTTTCTCCAGCGCGCCGATCCGCTTTTCCAGGCTTTCGAGATCGGCCAGCATCAGTTCGGTGTCGACGATGTCGAGGTCGGAGAGGGGATCGATCCGTCCCTCCACGTGGGTGACATCGCCGTCCTCGAAACAGCGGGCCACCAGGGCGATGGCGTCGCAGTCGCGGATGTTGGCGAGGAACTGATTGCCCAATCCCTCGCCGGTGGAGGCGCCGCGCACCAGGCCGGCCACATCGACGAAGGTGATCCGGGCCGGAATGATGTCCTTGGATCTGGCGATCGCCGCCAGGGCCTCCAGCCGAGGCTCGGGAACCGCGACTTCGCCCACGTTGGGCTCGATGGTGCAGAACGGATAGTTGGCCGCCTGCGCCGCCGCCGTCTGGGTGACGGCGTTGAACAGGGTCGATTTGCCCACATTGGGCAGGCCGACGATGGCGACTTTGAGGGCCATGTGACTCGCGCGCGTCCTTACGAAAGCGCGCGACCTAGCACGTCGGCGGGAGCGTGGCGAAAGGGATCGATCACGCGCACCTCGCCGTAAACCTTGCCGTCGTTCAAGTCTTCACTGAGAAAGAAGGCGCATCCCGCGGCATTGGCCGAAGCCAGCAGGAGGCAATCCCAGAACGGAACTCGAAAACGATCCTGAAGGCGCCAACCCGCGACGAGGACTTCGACGTTCAGGGGGGCGGTAACCCAGGCCGCGTAGTCGCTCAGGTGCGTCCGAATTCCGGCGCGCGCCATCCCGAACGCCGGCTTTCGCATGACCACCGAATAGGTCTCATTGAGAACCTGAGGGCTCATTGTCAGAGCCCCCGAAAGGCGCAGGGTCTTCAGCCAGAGCACGCATCCCGCCCGTTTCCGCACGTCTGTCGGGTCGAGCGTGTAGAGGAGCGTGGTCGAATCGACGAAAACGTTCATCGTACATTTCATCCCGATCGATGGTGATCTTGCCATTCTCGCTCAAGGCGATCCCGGGAAACTCCGCCAGGAATTTGTCGATTCGGGCGCTCGCCGCGGCCTTTTCGTCCGCACCGCCGATCGCCTCGTCGATGCGACGCGCGATCCACCGTGAAACGCTTTGCCCTGACCGCGCGGCCTCGACGCGGACTCTCCCGAGAGTAACTTCGGCCATGCTGATGGTGACGTTCTTCATCGACACGAAAATCGTGTTTCACGAAGTTCGTGTCAAGAGCTATTGTCCCGCCGCCAGCGCCCGCGCCGCCAGATCCCGCCAGGCGCGGCCTTCCTTGCGGAACTGGGGATTGGCCTTGGCAATGCGACGGTCCATCTCGGCAACGGCTTCGGACGCCTCGTCCCGACGGCCGGTGCGGGCAAGGAAGGCGGCGTAGCGGCCCAGGCCCTCAAGACCCGGCAGGCGGCCGGCCGCCCATTGATAGGCGGTGTCGGCTTCGCTCATGCGGCCGAGGCCCTCGTAAGTTCGGCCCAACGCCAGGGCGCTAGCAGGCGTGCGGCCGGCGCCCGCGTCCCGGCCCAGGGCGTCCAGGAGTACCAGCGCTTCGTCGAACCGACTCAGTTCGATCAAGGCCGTCGCCCGCCCCATGAGCAGAGTCGGATCCTCGGCGTGAATGCCCTGGGCCGCGTGGCCGTACAGAGTCTGCGCTTCATCGTAGTGTCCCAAAGCAGCGGCGGCCCTGGCCAGACGCATCTGGTTATGGACCGTGGGCGTCTCGGCGCTGGCCGCGCCGGCCTCGCGGTATTCGCGGGTCGGATCCAGCGCCGCGCGCGCCCCCTGGCCCAGGCGTCGGGCGGTGGGACCGCCGGCCAGGGAAGGCAGCACGATGGCCGCCAGATAGACCAGGCCGCCGAGGGGCTGGAGGATCAGGATGATCATCAGCCAATACATCTGCTGGCCGGTGCGCACGGCGTGGACGCACAAAGCGATGGAGAACAGCAGGGAGAGACCGAACGCCGGCAGCATGCCAAACCTCTTCCGCAATAGGGCTAATCGGCCTTGGCGCGGGGATCGAGCTTCGTGGACGGCGCCAGCCGCAGCACCTCGGCCTGATAGCGTTCGTCCTCGCCGGCGGCCAGCAGGGGCAGGGCCTCCACGCAGGCCTCCACCAAAGCCCTGACCCAGACATGCTCGGCCTTGTGAAAATCCGACAGGACGTGACCGTAAACCAGATCCTTGTGGCCGGGATGGCCGGTCCCCATGCGGGCGCGCCGGAAGTCGGGGCCGATGCGCGCGGCGATGGAGCGGATGCCGTTGTTGCCCGCCGCGCCGCCGCCCGTTTTCATCCGGAAGCGGCCCGGCGAAAGATCGATCTCATCGTAGAAAACCACCAGATCGGCGGGGGAAAGCTTGAAGAATTTCAATGCCTCCCCGACCGCTCGTCCGCTCTCGTTGTAGAAGGTCTGGGGCTTGAGGATAAGGGTGCGAACCGTGCCGCCCGGCGTGGCGATCTCGCCTTCGCGGGCGAGGCTCGAGAACCGTCCGCGCTCTTTGGCGAAATCCCAGCGGCGGGCGATGGCGCCCGCGGTGATGGCGCCGATATTGTGCCGGTTGTTGACGTATTGCGGACCTGGATTGCCGAGGCCCGCCAGGATCAGCATCGCGCCGCCCCGCTTTCAAGCATGTATGGCGCTTTTTAGGCTTCGGGCGTGGCTTCCGGCGCGGCTTCGCCTTCGGCGGCGGCCGCCACGGCGGCGGCTTCCTCGTCTTCAGCTTGCATCGCCGAGGAGGTGGCGATGGAAGCCACGGTTGCGTCGCGGTGGTGAGCGGTGACTTCGACGCCCTTGGGAAGATCGACATCGCCGGCGCGCACGGCGTCGCCGATTTCCAGACCGGTGAGGTCGATGACCACCTCTTCGGGGATGGCGTTGGCCGGCGCCATCAGCTCCAGTTCGTGCAGATTGACGTTCAGGGCGCCGCCGCGCTTGAGGCCAGGAGAGGCGTCATGGTTGCGGAAGTGGACCGGCACGGAGATGCGGATCGTCTGGTGGGCATCGACACGGAACAGGTCGAAATGAACAGGAGCGTCGGTCACCGGGTGAAACTGCACATCCTTGGCGATCACCGGCTGAGCCTCGTCGCCATATTTCAAGGTGACCAGGTGGCCCAGCAGCTTGCCGGTGTGCAGCGCCTTGCGAAACTCTCCCGAGTTGACGGCGATCGACACCGGCTCCTTGGCGCCGCCGTAGAGGATGCCAGGCACGAGTCCGGCGTTGCGAGTTTCCCGCGCGCCGCCGGTTCCCGCCCGGCCGCGCACTTGAACGTTCAGGACGATTTCAGCCATGGCCTAGCCTCAAAATGGAATGGCCGCGCGGGGATGAGCCGGCGCGCGGCGTGGCGTCTGGGACGGGTCCATTGAAGAAGCCCATCAAAAGGTGCGGCTTGATACACGGCGGCGGGCGCCGGCGCAATCAGCCTCGCGCGCGGCGCCTACGAGTAACGGAGGACTGGACCGGCGGCACGCTCATGCTGGCCGGGACGATCTCGATGGGCAGGGTGGCGCCGGCGTTCTTGGCCAGGCACGAGCCGGTGTCGGCCAGGGCGTGCTGGCCCATGCAGAAGATGTCTTCGTAGTTGGGTTTGGCGACGGCCAAGCACTGGTAGAGATTGAGCTTGGCAATGTGAAGGCACGTGGCGGTGTTGTCGTCGATGGCCAGAGCGGCCAGGCGGTCATAGGCGTCGTCTCCGGCCTCCCCGAGGGCGGCGATGGCGGCGACCTGAAGGGCGCGGGCCACCAGGGGCGTATAGGGCGGTTCGGCCGGGGCCGCGGAAATGGTGAGGGGCTGGGCGCCGCTGGCCGCGCGTTCCAGAGCGGGCACCTGATCGTCGGCGCGAGGAATAGGGCTGGCGGACGACGCTTCCACCGCCGCCAGACGCCCGCTGCGATCGGCCACGTCCTGCTTGGACCAGTCGTGATGCTGAACATCGTAGGCCGACTGCTTGATCATCTTGCCGGTGGCAAAAAGGCGTAGACCAGCTCCGCCAAGGGCTTCCTTGGCCAGACCGGCGGCGCGATCCGACGCTTTGAAATTGATGATCGCATAGGCCGGATCGGCAACGATGTAATCGACCATCAAACGCCGGTTCTCCGGGCTGTTGCCCGCCGCGCGCAGTTCGGCGATGAAGGTCGGATCCTCGAGCGCGGCGAGGGCGGCGTAGGCGACGGCGCCTCGAATGAAGGCCTTGGGCTCGTAGGCGGCCCCGGCTTGCAGCGCCTGCTCCACGCCCGCGCCACTGGTGAAGCCCGGCGAGGTGGCCGTCGCCCGTTCAAGATAGGCTTCGTATGCGGCCGCGTCGCTGAGCAGCCGGTCGGGCAGCGCCACCGGACCGGCGGGCGGCGGCGGGGGCGGCGGCGGGGGCTCCTCATAGACGGGCTGCTTTTTCGGCCGCGCTTCTCCGGTCAGCGCCGGCATGGATGCGACCGCGGCGATGGCCAGGATCGCCAACAGGGCGCGGGTGGGATTGAGCCGGTGCATACTCGCTAAAAGACCTCCTGAACTCGGGCGCGAATCGTTTGCGTCACCGAATCGGCGAGAATGTGACCATACGCACCCCAGCGACGATCAGTCGAAAAGCTTAGACACCGATTCCTCGTTGGCGATGCGGCGTATGGCCTCGCCGATCAAGCGCGCGCAGCTGACCACGCGGATTTTGCCGCCGGCCACGATACGGCCGTCGGCGTCGATGGAATCGGTGACCACCAGTTCCTTCAGCGCCGAAGCGTTGACCCGCTCGACGGCCGCCCCGGAAAGGACTCCATGGGTGATGTAGGCGCTCACCTCGGCCGCGCCGGCCTCGACCAGCGACTGGGCGGCGCTGCAAAGGGTGCTGGCGGAATCGACGATGTCATCGAAGATGATCAGCCGGCGACCGGCCACATCGCCGACGATGTTGGCGACTTCCGAGACGCCTGGACCCTGGCGGCGCTTATCGACGATGGCGAGCCCCGCGTTCAGCCGGCTGGCCAGGGCCAGGGCGCGGACGACCCCGCCGACGTCGGGCGACACGATCAGCAGTTCGTCGGTCTTGGCGTAGTGGCGCGTCACATCGACCGCCATCAGCGGCGCGGCCTGCAGATTGTCGGTGGGGATGTCGAAGAAGCCCTGAATCTGTCCCGAGTGCAGATCCATGGTCAGCACCCGGTCGGCCCCGGCGCGGGTGATCAAATTGGCCACCAGCTTGGCCGAAATGGGCGTGCGGCCGCCGGTTTTGCGATCCTGTCGGGCATAGCCGAAATAGGGGGTCACGGCGGTGATCCGCTTGGCCGAGGCGCGCTTCAACGCATCGACGCAGACCAGCAGCTCCATCAAGTTGTCGTTGGCTGGATAGCTGGTGGATTGCAGCACGAAGACGTCCTCGCCGCGGACATTTTCGTCGATGACGACCCAGGCCTCGTTGTCGGGAAACCGCTTCACCTGGGCCCGCGTCAGAGGCACGTCCAGGGACTGGGCGATCGCTTCGGCGAGCGCGCGGTTGGAGTTGCCGGCCAGCAGCTTCATCGAACCCCGTTCCCGCCGCCGCCTTGCCGAAGACACGCCAGAAGCTTCTATCAGCGTCCGACGGTGGGGCAAGCCCTGACGACGCGGTGAACGGGGCTCAGACCGCCAACGCGATGGCCGACAGCAATCGTCCGTAGTCGCCCTCGCCGCGGCTCACCGCGCGGCGGTTGGAAAAGAACGCGTCCTCCTCGGCGCGGGTGTCGTGGCCGATCCATTCGCAGCGCGTCACGCCCGCGGCGCGCAGACTGGAAAGCACGAATCCCGGCAGGTCGAACTGGCGTTTCTCAGGGCTGGCCCCTGGGGCGAAGAAACGACCTGCGCCCGGCGAAGCGCTTTCGAATCGTTCGAGAAAGTCCAGGTCCACCTCGTAGGACGCCTGGGCGATGCACGGGCCGACAACGGCGAGCATTCGGGCAGGATCCGCCCCCATCCCGCAGAGCGTTTGGATAGCCTGCGGCACGACTCCGGCGAGCGCGCCGCGCCAGCCGGCGTGAACGGCGGCGACGATCCGCGCGTCGCCGTCGGCGATCAGAATCGGCGCGCAGTCGGCGGCCAAGGCGCCGCAGATCACGCCCGGCCGATCGGTGCCGACCCCGTCGCCCCGCGGCCGCGCCTCCCCCCATGGGCTGTCGGCGACCAGCACCCGCGCCGAGTGAATCTGATAGCAGGTGTTCAGGGCTTCCGGCCCAAGCCCGAAGACGGCGGCGGCCCGGCGGCGATTCTCGGCGACCGCGGTCGGATCGTCGCGCGAGCCGCGTCCGAGGTTGAGGCTGGCGTAGATTCCCTTCGACACGCCCCCGCGGCGGGTGAAGAAGGCGTGGCGGACGCCGGGAATGGCGGCCAGGAGCGGCGAGGTCAGGACGGGCGGCCCGCTCATGGCCGAGCCTCGAAACCCGGCGCCGCCAGGCCGGGCGAATGGACGCAGGCCGCCTTGAAGAGATCGCCCATCTGATCGGGCGCGATCAATCGGGCCAGTTGCCGGCCGATGAGATCGGCGCGGTCCGGCCGGGCCTTCGCCAAGGCGGCCGCGCGGGTCTCGACGCAAAGGGCGCGCAGGAAGTCGCCCTGCGAGCGAATTGGCGCGGTCGCGGCGCCGGCGGCCTGCGCGGCGCGCAGGAAGGCCGGGAAATCGACGTGCGCGGTCAGGTCGGCCTCGCCGGGATGGGCGAGGGGACTTTCCTTGCGGTGATTGCGCAGGGCCTGGAGGGTGTCGCCATGGCCGGGCGCGTCGCGGCCGTAGTCGATGAAGAGCGCGGCGCCGCCGGCGCGGGCGATGGCGTCGCCGAGGGTGTGGCCGAAGGCTGTGAGAACGTCGGACCATTCCACGATCGCGCCCAGAGGCTCGACGCCCCCTCCGTCCCGCGGCAGATGAGATCCGCGCGCCACCTCCCCCGCTCCGCGAGGGAGGCATGAGAAGTTGAATCGCCCACCCGCGTCCATGGCCACCCGCCGCTCCATCCAACCCCGGTCGGTCAGCACCGCCTGATCGATCGGCAGGCAGTCGAGGAATTCGTTGGCGAGGACGATCAGGGGCGCATCGGTCGGCACGGCGGCGAGGCTTTCGACCCATCGCGCCGACGTCCCCGCCATCGCCGCCTCCTGCGCCGCGCGGAGTGGCGCGCTGGTCT
>JALYTR010000423.1 GCA_030854165.1 Pseudomonadota bacterium
AACATCCGAAATGGTCAGAAGATGGGCGACCTCGGCTTCGTGGACACCATGATCAAGGACGGGCTGTGGGACGCCTTCCACGGCTATCACATGGGCCAGACGGCGGAGAACATCGCCGCCCGCTGGCAGATCACCCGCGAGGACCAGGACCGTTTCGCCGTCGCCTCCCAGAACAAGGCCGAGACGGCCCAGAAGGCCGGCCGCTTCTCAGGCGAGATCGCCCCGGTGACCATCAAGGGCCGCAAGGGCGACACGGTGGTCGATCAGGACGAGTTCATCCGCCACGGCGTGACCTATGAAGGGATCTCCGGCCTGCGTCCGGCCTTCAGCAAGGAGGGCTCGGTGACTGCCGCCAACGCCTCGGGCCTCAACGACGGGGCCGCCGCGTTGGTGCTGATGAGCGCCGATGAGGCGAAGAAGCGGGGGCTGAAACCCCTGGCCCGGATCGCTTCGTGGGCGCACGCCGGCGTCGAGCCGGAGATCATGGGAACCGGACCCATCCCGGCCACCAAAAAAGCCTTGGAAAAGGCCGGTTGGAAGGTCGCCGACCTCGACCTCATCGAATCCAACGAGGCCTTCGCGGCGCAGTCGCTGTCGGTGGTGCGCGAACTGGGGTTCGATCCGGCCAAGGTCAACGTCAACGGCGGGGCGATCGCCATCGGCCATCCGATCGGCGCCTCGGGGGCCCGCATCCTCACCACCCTGCTGCACGAAATGAAGCGCTCGGGGGCCAAAAAGGGCCTCGCCACCCTGTGCGTCGGCGGCGGCATGGGCGTGGCGATGTGCGTCGAGGCGGTCTGAACGGCCAAACAGAACAACAAGGGAGAAACGCGATGAGCAGGGTGGCGTTCGTGACCGGGGGAACCCGGGGGATCGGTCGGGCGATCAGCGCACGGCTGAAGGCGGCCGGCTACAAGGTGGCGGCGGGCTACGCGGGCAACGAGGTGGCCGCCCAGGCCTGCGCCACCGAACTGGGCGTCCTTGTGGTCAAGGGCAATGTCTCCTCCTTCGCCGACTGCGTGGCGGCGGTGAAGGCGGTAGAAGCGGAGCATGGCCCCATCGACGTGCTGGTCAATAACGCCGGCATCACCCGCGACGCCATGCTCCACAAGATGACCGAGGAGCAGTGGGGCGAGGTGATCCGCGTCAACCTGGCTTCGATCTTCAACATGACCCGCAACGTCATCGAGGGCATGCGCGAGCGCGGCTACGGGCGGATCATCAACATCAGCTCGGTCAACGGCCAGAAGGGCCAGATGGGCCAGACCAACTATTCCGCCGCCAAGGCCGGGATGATCGGCTTTTCCAAGGCCCTCGCCCAGGAGAACGCCAAGAAGGGGATCACCGTCAACACCATCGCGCCCGGCTACATCGACACCGAAATGGTCATGGCGGTGCCCAAGGATGTCCTTGACCGGATCATCTCGGGCATTCCGGTCGGGCGCCTGGGGATGGCCGACGAGATCGCCCGCTGCGTGGCGTTCCTAGCCGCCGAGGACGCCGGCTTCATCACCGGCGCGACGCTGAGCGTCAACGGGGGGCAGTATATCAGCGGGTAGGGCCGGCCGATTTGGCGACACTCCCCAATACCGTCATCCCGGAAGGACGCGCGCCAGCGCGGCCTATCCGGGACCTAGGAGTCGCGCTCACGGTGGTTCGACTCGCCCCTCGCGGTTGCAACGCCCATTGAATGTGGCCCCCAGGTCCCAGATAAGCTTAGCTTCGCCGTCTTTCCGGATGACGACGAGAGCGGGTGAAGTGGCGCTCTACGTCGTCTTCACCGTCCCTCGCCCCGCCCGCCGTCCAAAAACCGCCGTGATCGGGCCGCATGGACTTGCCGATGGTGTCGGCGCCCAGGGCCTTCGGCGGGGGAATGGTCATCGCCGCGGCGCTTGTCGCGGTCAGCCTTGCCGGATTCGGTGGCTCCGCCGGCGCGACGCCGGCCTGGGTCAAGCGAGCCCTGGCCCTCGACCGGTCGAGTGATCGCCAGATCCCCGCGCCGACCACGGCCCGTTATGTGAGCGATGAGGGCGGCGGATTTGTTCTCGACCGCAGCGGCCGACGCACCCTGCTCAAGTTCGACGACAGCCCGGAGGTCTGGGTTCTCTCCGCCTCGCGCGGCCCCCGCGGCGATCTGATCTACACCAACGATTTGGGCGAGCCGCTTCTGCGCGCCACCAAGCTGGGCGGCATGACCGTGTTCACATCCCGCCGCCCGGACGGGGCCCCGGTGGCGTTGCTGGGACCGTGTGGGCCTCTGCGCCTTTCGCCCCTGGGGCCGGTGGCGCTCTATCAACGGCTGGTGCAGGCCAGCGTGCGGTCCAGCCGCGCCGCCCAGCATCTGATCGGCTACGAGGCGGAGGGCGCCGACATCAACTCCGACGGCCTGATCGCCGACGCCGCCGGCGTGACGATGGAGGCGATGATCGCCCTCGCCGCCCGCCCAGGCGGAAAGGCCCTTCTGTCCCGCGTCGGCAAGGTGTCGTTCGTCTCCGGCCCGGAGCCCGCCGTCAGCGTGAACGCCGGGATGGTCGCCGTCATCATCGTTCCAAGCCGGGGCATCGCCGGGCGCCCGTCTTCGGAACGGGTCCTGCGCGCCTTGGGGGCGCGATAGCCCACTTTTTCTGGTCCCCCTTACCCTCTGAACGAATCCTTGGCGGCGCGCAGGGCGGCGAAGGCCTCGGCGGCCTGCGCCG
>JALYTR010000424.1 GCA_030854165.1 Pseudomonadota bacterium
CAGAACATCGCCTTCCACGAGGTCGGCCGCCAGGCGATCATGGCCGATCCTGACTGGCGCGGCGGTGACTACGCGGCGCACGGCGTTCGACCGGAAAAGGGCCTGGCGGTGGCGCGCATGGCCGCTTACATCACCTATCTCTCGCAGGGCGCCCTGCAGCGAAAGTTCGGCCGCCAGCTTCAGCGCGACGGCCTGTCGTGGGGTTTCGACGCCGATTTCCAGGTGGAGAGCTATCTGCGCCACCAAGGGGCCAGTTTCGTCGATCGCTTCGACGCCAACTCCTATCTCTACATCACCCGGGCCATGGACTATTTCGATCTGGCCGCGTCCCACCAGAACGGTCTGGCCGGGGCGTTCGCCAAGGCCCGGGATGTCCGGTTCTGCGTGTTTTCCTTCATCTCGGACTGGCTCTACCCCACAACCGAAAGCCGCGCCGTGGTGCGCGCCCTCAACGCCGCCGGCGTCCGTGTGAGCTTTCTGGAGATCGACACCGACAAAGGCCACGACGCCTTTCTGCTCGACGAACCGGTCTTGCGGGCGGCCCTCGGGGGTTTTCTGGAATCGGCGTCTCAATCGTTGGCGCTGGGATGACCGAGGCCGCTTCCCGCGAGGATTTCAGGGAGATCGCCCGCCTGGTGCGTCCCGGCGCCCGGGTGCTCGACGTCGGCTGCGGCGAAGGCGCGCTGCTCGAGCTGCTGGCGCGGGAGAAGGGCGTCGATGGGCGCGGCATCGAGATCAGCGCCGAGGGCGTCTCGGCCTGCCTGGCGCGCGGCCTTTCGGTGGTGCAGGGCGACGCCGACCGCGACCTCGACGACTTTCTGGCCGGGACCTTCGACTATGTCATCCTCTCCCAGACCCTGCAGGCAGTGCTCGACCCAAGGCACGTCCTTGGCGAACTGCTGCGGATCGGCGAGAAGGCCATCGTCAGCCTGCCCAATTTCGGTCACTGGCGGGTCAGGCTGGACCTGCTGATCCACGGCCGCATGCCGGTGACCGGCGCCCTGCCCGAGCCCTGGTGGGCGACGCCCAACATCCATCTGTGCACCCTGCGCGATTTCACGCGCCTGTGCGGCGAGCTCGACCTGCATATCGACGCCTGCGCGGCGCTGGCGGCTGGGCGCCCGGCCCGTCCCGCCGATCCCCTCAGCTCTCTGGAGACCTGGCGCGCCGAAGCAGCCCTGTTCCTGCTGAGCCGGGGGGAAAGTTCCTGACAGCAATCCCGCGGCCAGCCGGCGCGGGCTGATAGCGCGGCCGCGCCGGAACCCGGGCTCGCAGGCCCTGGGGACGAGGCGCGAAGGTCTGCTTGACCGCTTCCACCAGGATCACGCCGGCGAAGGGCGGCCACAGGCGGGCGCCCACCCATTCGAAGCCCTCGGCCCAGCGCCACGCCCAGGCGACCGGCGGGACGTAGAGGGCGCGTGTCCAGCCCACCGGTTCGAGGTCGGCCTCGCGCACCAGCGCCTCGATCTGGCGACGGCTGAATGGGCGGCCGTGGCCGAAGGGGGTATTTTCAGCGTCGGCCCACAGGCCGTGACGGGCCGTCACCACCAGGATCGTCCGCCCCGAGGGCGCCAGCACCCGGCGGATTTCGCGCAGCACCGCCAGGGGGTTGTCGCTCTCCTCCAGGGCGTGAACGGCGAGCACCCGGTCAAAGAGCGCGTTGGGCATCGGCAGGGCGGCCTCCAGCGTCAGGCAGGCGAGGTTGCGCTCGCCCACCGGCCACGCCTCGACGCCCTGGGCGGCCGGCATGGCGGCCACCTTCCGCCGCGTCGCGGGGCCGACGATGTCGAGGAAGGGGGTGGCGTAGCCCAGGGCGAGCACGTCCAGTCCGCCGGCGCCGCCCCAGGCCTCCTGGATCCGGCGCGAAAGGATTGTTCGCGCCGCCCGCCCCAGGGACGAGGCGTAAAAGGCTCGAAGATCAAGGACGCCCTGGCGCATTGGCGCTCCGGTTCGCGATCCCTTCCATGTAGGATGGTCGTCGCGACTTGTCCCGCCCCACGAAAGACCTCGCGATGACCCTCACGGTAGTTCAGTTTCCCTGTCTTTCCGACAACTACGGCTTCCTCGTCCGCGACGAGGCCAGCGGCGCTGTCGCCTGCATCGACACCCCCGACGCCGACGCCATACTGCGCGAATTGCGGGTGGCGGGCTGGGGGCTCGACTTCATTTTCAACACCCATTGGCATCCCGATCACGCCGGTGGCAACGCGGCGGTCAAGGCCGCCACCGGGGCTGTCGTGGTCGGGCCGGCCGAAGTGACCCGCATCGCCAGCCTCGACAGGACAGTGGCCGGCGGCGACGTGGTCGATCTGGGCCAAACCCGCTTTCAGGTGATCGAGAGCGGCGGCCACACCCTGGGCCACATCGCCTATTTCGACCCGGTCGACCGCGTCGCCTTCGTCGGCGACACCCTCTTCGCGCTCGGCTGCGGGCGACTCTTCGAAGGCACGGCCGAGCAGATGTGGGCGAGTCTTCAGCGCCTGGCCGCCCTGCCCGACGATACGCGGGTCTATTGCGCCCACGAATACACCGCCGCCAACGCCCGCTTCGCGCTCAGCGTGGACGACGATCCGACCCTC
Organism: Pseudomonadota bacterium; assembly: GCA_030854165.1. GTDB lineage: Bacteria > Pseudomonadota > Alphaproteobacteria > Caulobacterales > Caulobacteraceae > Acaudatibacter. Next base: position 2,580 of record JALYTR010000424.1, read on the forward strand.
GCCGCCCGCGCCGAGGCGGTCTTCGCCGCCCGCGCGCGGGGCGAAGCCACCGTTCCCACCAGCATCGGGCTCGAAAAGGCGACCAATCCCTTTCTGCGCGCCCCTGGCC
>JALYTR010000065.1 GCA_030854165.1 Pseudomonadota bacterium
GCGCGGTGCTGGTGCGCGAGACCCCGGCCCTGCTCGGCGCCGCCGACGTGGGCGGCCTGATCCGCGACATCGCCGACGACCTGGCCGAGGGCGGCGCCGCCCTGGCGCTGGGCGAGCGGCTGGAGGCGGTGTGCTCCACCCTGGCTTGTCACGGATCGGTGCGGGCCGGCCGGCGGCTGACGGCGGTGGAGATGAACGCCCTGCTTCGTCAGATGGAGGCCACCCCCCATTCCGGCCAGTGCAACCACGGCCGGCCCACCTATGTGGAGCTGAAACTCGCCGATATCGAGCGGCTGTTCGGGCGTCGGTGAGACGGGGATCAGCCGCCAGCGGCGGGCGGCATCGGATCTGACTGGTCGGCAGGGGCCGACCGCCGCTCCGCCAGGCGCTTCTCTCGCAAGGCCATTCGCTCTTTGCGTTTTGCTCTGCGCTCCTCACCCCGCTCTAGCGATTCGGCTCGAAGGCCGGCGTTCACCGCCGCGCCTTCTCTTCTGACCTTCGCGGCTTCCGCGATGATCTGCTTACGGTTTTCGCGGTTCAGGGCGAACGGATAATAACAATCGTCTCCGCTGAAGGGTATTGAATGCTTGTCGAATGCAGCGACCATCTGAGTGAGTTCCGGATCGTCGATGTTCTGCACTTTCCAATGCTTGCTGGCTCTCATCAGGGCAATGGTCGGCAGATCGACCTTGTACTCTCCCTGGGCGCCGCAGATCAGGACGCAGTCCGGTCGTTCGCTCAGCGTCCCGATAATTTCGGGGGCGTAGCTGTTTACGTAAAAGTAGCTCTTGCCCAGCCGGTCGAGCGCCTTGCGGATGTAAGGCGCACTGCTCTTCTGACCTGCGATGCAGAAGCGGTCCTATTTCGAGAGAACCGTATCAAAGCCCTCTTTACGCCCAAGGTGGGAACAGAAGTGGGATAGATCCGACATCTGAAGCTTGGCGGGGCTGGTCGCCGGATACCGCTTCAGGTCTCGACCGCGCATCCACGGCGCGAGGGCGTCGACGAAGGCGTCCGGGTCCAGAATCTGGGCGCCCCGCCCCGCGCCCGATCCTCCGAGCGGCCGGTAGTCCCAATTCTGGGTGTCCACATCGCGCCCTTTGATTGTCGCGATCCTGAACACCGGGGTGGACAGATAACGGGAAAGCAGATCGATGATCGGCGTGCGCTCGGCTATCGGCAGATCGGCGCCCGCCACCAGGGTCAACGGCAATTCGTCATGGTTCGCCGCATATCTCGGCCAGCGCACCATCACCTGATCGGTCATCGGATCGCGTTCGAGGTTGTGCGACAGCGCCCCATAGACCTGCGCCGGCGGGAAGAACATCTCGGCAATGTCATCGACAAGCATCAAGCTCGCCCGCTTCAGGGTTTCGAGGCCCCGATTGACGGCGACAAACGGCGCCTGGTCCAGGCGCGGCTGGAAGTAGTCGTGGAAAATCAGGTCGGACAACAGAACTGGCGACGGCGGCATGCAAAGATGCTCGAACGTGACCGGCGCGCCCAGCAAATCCGACAGCCGGTCGATGTGCTTCTCTTCAAGCCGCCTGAATATCTCGCGGCTGGCCAACGATACAATGTGGATCGCATCCGCCACCGGCCGAGGGGCCGCGGCCGGGGCCGCCATGAATTGCGCCGAGATGCCATTGAGGGTCAGGTGACCGTCATAGGCCACCGGCGTGCCGGTCAAAATGATGCGCAACATCTCCAGCGACAAGGAGTCCAGGATGTCGGCGACCGGCAAGTCCCAGTTCAGATGCTCGAACGTCTCCCGCAATTCCCCCAATGTGTCCGCCTCTTCGGCGGGCCCCGCCGCTCGGGCCTTCACGACGAGCGCCCAATCGGCCGCCGATTTCCCGCGGTTGAACTTCCCCGACGAGGTTTTGGTCAAGAAGCGCGGCGGGACAAATTGGACTTCCAACTGGTCGAGGCCGATGGCTGTTTTCAGGTCCTGGACGATTTCGCCCTGATCGGCGCGATGGAAGAAGTCCTTGGTTTCGATCAAGACCACGGCCTTCTGGGTGCCGAGACGTTCGTCGTAGGCCGGCACGGCCGCGGCCCGCCCCTTGACCCAGGGAAACAGTTCATTGAGGGCCAGATCGATGTCCGACAGCATGTATTTGCGACCGGCCTGGATCAACAGGTCCTGTCTCCGGCCGGTGACGTAGACCTCTCCATCGACAATCTGGCCCAGGTCTCCGGTCGGATAGAAGCCGTCTTTGTTCCGGATGTCGTCGCCGCCCACGTAGGTGGTGACCGAGGTCGGGCTCTTCACCCAGAATTCCCCGTCGATGACCATGATTTCGACACCGGGCACGGGAGGCCCGCAGCACACCACCTCGGCGGAATCGATCACCCGCGTGCTCAAGCCCCGCCGGATACTGACGGCGAAGACGTTTTCGGCCATGGCGTAGCAGGGCGCGAAGGCGTCCTCCGGCGCTTCGATCGATTCCAGGAACTTGCGGGCGGTGCTGGCGGACACCGGTTCCGAGCAGGAAATCCACCAGCGCATCGACGGCAGTCTCCCGCCGCCCTGGCGAGCCATGACCTCGAAACCGAAATTGGGCATGTAGCAGATCGTGGCACTATACCGCTTCACAGCTTCGAAAAGCAGTAACGGCTTTCGAACCCACACCATGGGATCGATCATCACCACGTCGATGCCCAGTATGATCGGCATGACGAAACACGCGATATAGCCCATGTCATGGTAGAGCGGGAGCCCGGACATCACCCGATCGGTCGCCGTCAGCCGCAGGGTGCGGTTGTAGTCCTCCACATGGCGCAGAAGTTGCCGCGAACTGAACTCGATGGCCTTGCGATGACCCGTCGTGCCGGAGGAAAGCTGCACGATGGCGAAGTCGTCGAACTCGAAAGGTTCGTCCGGAAAATCCTCGATCGAAGCCAGTTCCTCTTGGGCAATGACTGGCACGGTCCCGTGCAGGCGACGCGCCGAGACATCGTCGCAGATGATTGCGCTGGCGCCGGTGAGACCGATGGTGTTTTTCACCGAATCCGCCCAGTAGGCGCCGCTCTGTTTGCGCGTGGGGTATTGCATCACCAGCGGGCGCATGCCGGCGTGCACGCTGGCCAGCCAGTTGATCGCCAAGTCCGGACCAGAGGGGTACATGAGCCCGACGACGGAACCCTTGTCCAACCACCGGCCGATCACCGACGAGACGGCCCGGATGCGCCCGGCGCAATTGCGGAGTTCCAGCCGGGTCTCGGTTCCCGCTTCATTCAGGAAGATGAAGGTCGGGAGATCCTGGCTGCGCAATATGGGCGGCGGATTGCCCCTGGCCGAATTTGAACGTGGCATCTGCGCTCCGTAAGTTGGCCATACCCTATCGGCTAAAGGCGCCAAATCAACCGATCACACTCCTCAGGAACTCCACCCGCGCCGCGCCCCAGCCCCGGGAGTCCACGATCTCAAAGCCAGGAACCGCAAGCGGCGCCTCGCCCGTCCCTCGCTCGACGACAATCAGCGCGCCCGGAGCCAGCCATCCCCCTTTTGCCAGAGCGGCGAGGGCCGGCTCGTTCAGGCCCTGGCCGTAGGGCGGATCGAGGAAGGCGAGATCGAATTTCTCTCCCGACTCGGGCGCCGGGCCCAGCCGCGTGGCGTCGCGGCCGTCCACCCGCGCGCGGCTTTCCAGGCGCAGGGCCTGGACGTTGGCGCCGATGGCGGCACGCGCCGCCGCGTCGGTATCGACGAACAGGCAGAAGGCCGCCCCGCGTGAGAGGGCTTCCAGTCCCAGGGCGCCGGCGCCGGCGAACAGGTCGATCGCCCGGCGGCCCTCCAGGCCCGGCGACCAGGCGGCGTGTTCCAGGATGTTGAAAATCGCCTGGCGGGTGCGATCGGCGGTGGGGCGCGTCGAGTGTCCCTTTGGCGCCACAAGGACGCGTCCGCGATGCATTCCCCCCACGATCCGCATGCGATTGTCCTTTGGATTGGGCCCTCCCTAGCCGAAGAGACGGGATGTGGGCAAAGTGGGATTTTCCTTGATTGGATGGGGCGTCTGGGCGGGGTTGGCGGCGTCGCCCTTTCTCGCCGACGTCGATCGCCGCGACCGCAATCTCGCGCGCATTGCCGGAACCGTCGTGGGCGGCCTGATCGTCGGCGTGGTCGGCGCTCTGGCGAGCATGATCCTGATCCTCGCTCTCTACACCCTCGCCGTTGGCCTGGGCGGCGAAGGGATGAAGGGAATCGGAGAGGTCGCCCTGCGCCTGCGGAGCGCAGCGGCGCCCGATCTCGCCCTCACCATTCTCGAACTGCTGATCGCCGCGGCAAGCACCGGCGTCTTCGCGGCGGCTTTCGTGGCGGTGGCCGCGTTGCTCGCCCGCCGTCCCTTCCACACCTATGTTACCGCGGCGCCGCGCGTGCGCTGGCGCCTGCTTGGCGTGGGGTTGATCCTGTCGGCGATCGCCCTGGCCCCCCTGGTCGCCGCCGACCGTCTGCTGTCGGGCCAGACCGGGGCGATTCCGCTCCTCGCCGTGGCGCCTGGCGCCATGGGCGCCGCCGGCTACGCGCTGAGCGCCCTGCTGCTCATCCCCGCCGCCGCCGGCGAGGAATTGCTCTTCCGCGGCTGGTTGCTCCGCCAGCTGGCGGCCTTCACCCGGCGACCGATCGTGCTTTGCGCCCTGACCGGCATGGCGTTCTCCGCCGCCCATCTCGATTTCAGCCCCGACGGTTTCCTTACCCGCGCCCTGATGGGCGCCTCATTCGCCTATATGACCCTGCGCCTGGGCGGCATCGAACTTTCCACCGCCGCCCACGCCGTCAACAACATCGCCATCGTGCTGTTCATCCAGCCCCTGACGGCGTCGATCGCCTCGACCGCGCCTGGCCTTTCGGCCGGATCCCTTGCCGAGGACGCGGTCATGGTGGCGGGCTACGTCGCGATCGCCGAGGCCGTGGCCCGCATCGGCCCTCTGCGGCGGTGGGCCGGCGTGAGGCTGGGCGAGGTCGCCCAATCCGCGGGGCGGCGGAGGCCTGCGTTTGACAAGGCGCGGCCTCCCCCCTCTTGATCAGCCGCGAAATCCCGCTGCGACGATGGATGGAGCCTTGGCCGTCACAACTTCGGAGCCCGCGGGCGCGCTGGATCAGAGGGACGCAAGCCGGCTTTTGTCGGCGGCCCAGCGCGCCCAGGGCCGGGCGGCCGGGGCCCTTGCCATCATTGAGCCGGCAACCGCCGCCGCGGTGAGCGATCCGATCCTCATGGAGGCGGCGGGCGCTCTCTACGACGGGCGCCTGGCGGTGGCGGAGCGATTGCTGCGGGCGTTCCTGAACGACCACTCCACCGACGTGGCGGCGCCGCGCATGCTGGCCGAGATGGGCGCCCGGCTGGGCCGCTTCGAGGACGCCGAGGCCCTGCTGGCCGATTGCCTGGCGCTTTCCCCCGGCTTCGACGCCGCGCGGCACAACCACGACACCGCTCTGCAGCGCCAGAACAAGCCATCGGAGGCCCTGGCGCAGATCGAAATTCTGCTGGCGCGCGAGCCGGCCAATCCCGCCTACCGAACGCTGCGGGCCGCGATCCTGGCGCAGCTCGGCGACTACACCGAGGCGATCGCCACCTATGAAGACCTCCTCAAGGCCCGCCCCGAGCATCCCAGAACCTGGATGAGCCTCGGCCACGCCCTCAAGACGGTGGGGCGGCTGGACGAGGGCGTCGCCGCCTACCGTCGCAGCCTCGATCTCCTGCCCACCCTCGGCGAAGCCTATTGGAGCCTGGCCAACCTGAAGACTTTCCGCTTCACGGCCGAAGAGATGGCGGCCATGCGCTCGGCGTTGGCGCGGGTCGATCTGGCCGACGAGGATCGCTTTCACCTGGGCTTCGCCCTCGGCAAGGCGCTGGAGGACGCCGGCGACTACGCAGCGTCGTTCGAGGCTTACAGCGCCGCCAACGCCCTGCGGGGCAAGAGCCTGCGCTACGAAGCCGGCCGGGTCCACGATCACGCGGCGCGGTCGATGGCCGTGTTCGCGCCGGCCTTTTTCGCCGAGCGGGCGGGCTGGGGCGCGGCGAGCACCGAGCCGATATTCATCGTCGGCCTGCCCAGGGCCGGCTCGACCCTGATCGAACAGATCCTGGCCAGTCATTCGAAGGTCGAGGGGACCACGGAACTGCCCGACATCATGGCCATGGCCAAACGTCTGGGAGGCCGCAAGCGGAAGATCGACGAGACGGCCTATCCGGAGATTCTGCGGGAACTGGGGGCGGCGGATATCGAGGCCATGGGCGAGGAATATCTGCAAGGGACGCGGGTTCACCGCAAGATCGGACGGCCGCATTTCATCGACAAGATGCCCAACAATTTCGCCCATCTCGGACTGATCCACCTGATGCTGCCGAACGCCCGGATCATCGACGCCCGTCGCGACGCCATGGCCGGCTGCTTCGCCTGCTTCAAACAGCACTTCGCCCGCGGCCAGGCCTTCACCTACGATCTTACCGACCTGGGCCGCTATTGGTCCGACTACGAGGCGCTGATGGCCCATTTCGACTCAGTGCTGCCGGGGCGCGTTCACCGGGTCATCTACGAAGCCCTGGTGGCCGATCCGGAGGGCGAGATCCGCCGTTTGCTGGACCATTGCGCCCTTCCCTTCGAGGCCGCCTGCCTGAACTTCCACGTCAACGCGCGGGCGGTGCGCACCCCCAGTTCCGAACAGGTCCGCCAGCCGATCTTCACCGAGGCCGTGGACCAATGGCGGAACTACGAACCGTGGCTGGGACCGCTGCGGGCGGCGCTGGCGGGTCAGGCGAACGCGCGCCGTGTGACAATCGAGTAACGGGCCTATCGATAGCGCCTCCGTGGGCACCTCTTTATCGCCGCGTGATCTTGACGAGCGGGCGCGGTCGCGCCGATACCAAGGCCACGGTCGATGGAACCAGGGGGTTGACAATGAACAGGATTGGCGTCGCGCGGAACGCGAACATGGCGCGCCGGGCTTGGCCGGCTGTGCTGCTGGCCTCGACCGTGCTGGGGGCCGCCGGTTCGAGTCTTGCGGCGGCGGCCGGAGCGGCGGCGGCGGCGGACACGTCGGGAGCCACATCGCTGTCGGAAGTCATCGTGACCGCAACGAAGCGGTCCGAAAACCTGCAAAAAATCCCGATGAGCATCCAGGCGATCGACACCAAAACGCTCAACCAGCTCAACATCACGAACTTCAACGACTATGTGAAGTTCATTCCAAGCCTGCAAACCAACACGGGTGGTCCGCCGAATACGTCGATCATCTACATGCGGGGCATCTCGGATGGCGGAAACGGCAACCATTCCGGGCCGCAGCCCAGCGTTGGCACCTATCTCGACGAACTGCCGGTCACCACCATCGGCGGCACACTGGATATCCACATCTACGACGTCGCCCGCATCGAAGTCCTCCCGGGGCCGCAGGGCACGCTCTACGGCGCCAGCTCCGAGGCCGGCACGCTGCGGATCATCACCAACAAGCCATCGACGGCCGGCTTCAGCGGCGGCCTCGACGTGCAGGGCAACATCGTCGATCACGGCTCGGAAGGCTATGTGCTGGACGGTTTCGTCAACATCCCGATCACTTCGTTCGCCGCGATCCGCCTGGTCGCCTTCGACGAGCATGACGCCGGCTACATCGATAATGTGTTCGGCCAGAGATACTTTCCAACTCCGAACAACATTATCAACAACGCCGCCTTCGTCAAAAAGGACTTCAACCCCGTCGATACCTACGGCGGACGCGCGGCCCTGAAGATCGACCTCGGCAGCAACTGGACGGTCACCCCGTCGGTGATCGCGCAGGACACTCGCGCGCGAGGGGTGTTCGGTTTTGAACCATCGGTGGGCGACCTTCAGGTGCAGCGCTTCGCGCCCGACAGCGATCATGACCGGTGGGTGCAGGCTGGATTGACCATCAACGGCAAGATCGGCCGCTATGACCTGACCTACGCGGGCGGCTATTTCAATCGCGCGATAGACTCACTCTCCGACTATACAGATTATTCGGTCGCCTACGATCAGACGGGGGGATACGGTTCCTATTGGGTCGATAACAATGGCGCGCCTTTGGCGAACCCTCAACAGGAAATCGTTGGCCGTGACCGATTTGAGAAGGGCAGCAACGAACTGCGCCTCGCCTCACCGGCGACCGATCGGTTCCGGTTTCTTGTCGGGTTGTTCCAGGAGCGGCAGTCCCACTGGATCATCCAGGACTACCAGATTCAGGGTCTCGCCAGCGATATTTCGGTGACCGGGTGGCCCAACACCTGGTGGTTGACCGATCAGGATCGTGTGGACCGTGACCGTGCGGCGTTCGGCGAAGTGTCGTTCGATATCACGCCAAAGATCACCCTGCTGGGCGGGGTCCGATACTATCACTACGACAATTCGCTGTACGGATTTTACGGCTTCAACGATCCATCCTATTCAGGCACCGGCGAGTCCGCATGCGCCAACTTTCCTGGGCTGTCGTTCCGCAACGCCCCCTGCGTAAATATCAGCAAGGATAGCACGGGGGCCGGAGAGACACATAAAGTAAGCCTCACCTATAGGATCGACGACGACCGTCTAATCTATTTTACCTACTCGACCGGATACCGCCCTGGCGGCTCCAACCGAATCGCCACCCTTCCCCCTTACCTCGCCGATTCTCTGGCCAACTATGAATTGGGCTGGAAGACGAGCTGGCTCGATCGTTCGCTGCGTTGGAACGGAGCCATCTACGATGAGGAGTTCGACAAGTTCCAGTTCGCCGTGCTCTTCCCGCCGAACAGCCTCACCGGCGTCGAAAACGCCCCGTCGGCGAGAATCCGAGGCGTGGAGACCAGCGTCGATTGGCGGGCAACCGAGCACCTGACCTTCTCCGGCGGCGCTTCCTACAATCACGCGGTGCTGACGGCCCCCTTCTGCGGGGTGGCCCTGACCGGCGATCCGCTCACGGATTGCACGTCCACGCCGGGGCAGCCGAACTCGATTCTAGCGGTCAAGGGCCAGCAGCTCCCCTTCACGCCCAAATTCAAAGGCAATATCACGGCCCGGTACACCTGGGACATGATGGGCTGGGGCGCCCACGCGCAGGCCGCGGTGGAGTTCCAGACCAGCGCCTATCCGGTTTTGAAGTCAGCCGACATTGCCGCGCAGGGCGTGATGCCGGGCTTCGCGACGGCGGACTTC
>JALYTR010000066.1 GCA_030854165.1 Pseudomonadota bacterium
CCGGCAACAGCGACGACTGGCGCCGGCCTTTGCCTTCGACGAACCGTCCCATGATCGGCCCTCCGAGATCGAGCCGATTCTATCAAAATCAGAGGAGTTTTTACACAGACTCGGTCGACTTCAGTCGATGACGCATCGCCCAGGAGCGGACATCTGCTTGACCGACGGGCTTTGACCCCAAACCGTTATTGTGCGTCAAGCCCTAGCTTTCATCCGCCACGGGGTGCGCTCACCCTCCCCACAGCTGCGCTGTCGGACCCCTCCCTCTCCCCATGGGGGAGGTGTTCCGTGGGCGGAGATTCGAGATGTTACTCCCCCATCGCCGCCGCCACCGCGCTCGCCACCGCGTCCCAGTCCCTGGGCGCCGGCGGGCGGAAGAGGCGGGCGGTGGGGTACCAGGGGGTGTCGGCGCGGCCTTCCAGCCAGCGCCAGTCGCTGGCGTAGGGGAGCATGATGAACACGTGCTTGCCCATGGCCCCGGCGAGATGGCCGATGGCGGTATCCACCGTCACCACCAGGTCGAGCCCGTCGATGACCGCCATGGAATCGGTGAAATCGTCGATTTCCGGCCCCAGGTTGATCACCGGCGCGCGGCCGAAATACTCCGCCACCTGGGCCTGCGGCGGACCTTTCTGCAGGGAGACGAAACTCACCCCGTCCAGGCCGGTGACGGCGCCGAGGGCGTTCAGGGTCACCGAGCGGTTGCGGTCGTTCTTGTGGGTGGGCCGGCCGGCCCAGACCAAGCCGACGCGGCGATGGCCGGGGGCGCAGAGCATGTCCAGGCGCGCCTTCCACGCCGCCGCCTTGGCCGGGTCGGCGCGCAGATAGGGAATGTCCGCGGGGATGGTGTCCAGCCGCGTGCCGTGCAGGCGCGGCAGGCCGCTCAAGGGCAGGAAGGCGGCGGCGGCTGGGGCGGCTTCCCAGCGGTCGAACAGGGTCGCCCCGCCGGCCACCTGGTCGATCAGCGGCTGCAGCTCGCGGCTGCAGGCGACCACGAGCTCCTCGCAGCGTCCGGCCGCCCACGGAATGTAGCGGGCGAACTGGATGCCGTCGCCAAAGCCCTGGTCGGCGATCAGCATCAGCCGGCCCTTGGCCAGTGGCTCGCCGTCCCATTGCGGCAGGTCGTTCTTGGGCATCAGGCTGGGGACGCCGGGCATGCGGAAGCGCCACTCGTACTCCTCCCAGCCGCGGGCGAAGTCGCCGCTCAGCAGCAGGGCCTCGGCCAGGCCGAAGTGGGCGCCGGGCAGATTGTCGTTGATGGCGAGCGCCCGCTCGGCGCTGGCCACCGCCTCGGCCGCCTCGCCGCGCTCGTAATGCAGCACCGAAAGATTGGCGTGACAGATCGGATCGGCCGGATCGCCGGCCACCGCCCGCCGGCCCGCCTCCAGGGCCTCGTCGTAGCGGCCCAGGGTGCGATAGACCTCGCACAGGTTGCGCAGATAATAGGGCTTGGCCGGCCCCAGGGCGACCGAGCGCTCCATGAGCGCCGCGCCCTCGGCGGTCATGCCCTTGCGAATGGCCACCACGCCCTTGAAATGGATCGCCTCGGCGTCGTTCGGCGTGACCGCCAGGATCCTGTCCAGGCAGGCGTCGGCTTCTTCGAGCCGCCCTGCGCCCTCGTGCTCGGCGGCCAGCTTCAGGGTGTCGCCGCTCGCCGCCGGCGGCTCGGCCGGGATGACCGCGGTAAGCGGAGCGCCGGCGTTCACGCAGCCGCCTCCAGGTCCGGCGCCGCGTAGCCGAGCCGGTCCATGGCGGTCTTAAGGATCGGCACGACCGGCGCCAGGTGTTTGGCGTAGTGCCGATGCCGATAGCGCGATCGATCGTAGAGTTTCTCGGTCACCTGGGCGTAGCTGGCGGTGCGGGCGTAGCGGGTGTTGCGGTGGAAATCGAGGCAGTTCTCGTCGAAGTCCTCGCCGATGAAGCTCAGCATGCGCCGGATACTTCCCTCCTGATCGTCGACGATATCCTCATAGCGCACCGGCAGATAGCGCAGCGGCGCCTCGGCGCGATAGTGGGCGATCAGATCGGCGATGAGGGCGTAGTGGCGCGCTATGCTCTCCAGGTCATAAGCGCAGTAGAATCCGTGGGTGAGCTGGTTGGAAAACACCGACAGGGTCACGTCGAGGGGGTGGCGCACCACATGGATGATCGGCGAGGCGGGGAACAACAGCGCGATGAGGCCCAGGTGGGTCTCGTTGAGCGGCATCTTGTCGGTGAACCAGGGCGCGCCGGGCTCCAGGATGCCCGACTGGCGGGCGCGCTGCAGATAGTAGTCGCGCAGATTGTCCAATCCTTCGCGCTGGTCGCCCATCCACAGTTCGGAGAGGGCGTCGGGATAACTCAGGGGACTGGTCAGCATCCGCTGCATCAGGCCGGTGATGTCGGCGATGAACGGCAACTCGTCGCCCGCCGCGATCTTTCCGTGGCCGGTGAGGCTCTGTTCGACCAGGGTGGTGCCAGAGCGCGGAAAGCCGATGATGAAAATCGGTTGCGGCGAGCCTTCTCTCACATGGGCGCGCGGGGTGATCTTCAGGCGGTTGGCGGTGAAGAAGGCTTTGAGCCGGGCCGCCAGGAGCGCAGCGTGCTCGGCCATGTAAGCCGTCCCGCTGACCTCGCGCACCAGGCGCTTGCCTTCCACGAAGGCCGCCCAGGCGTCGTCATAGCGGCCCATCTGGTCGAGCAGGCGGCCTTTTTCGAGAAGTTCGCTGGGTCCCAGCAGGCCGCCGGTGCGCTGGGCGGCGATGGCGTCCAGTTCGCCAAGCGCCTCCTCATAGGCGCGCTTTCGCCCGTGCAGAACGGCGCGCGACAGCATGACGCTCTGATTGCCGGGGGCCAGGGCCAGGGCCTTGTCCAAGAGATCGGCGGCGGCGGTGAAATCGCGGTCGGCCTCCTCCAGCCGCGCCCAGCCGAGGACTGTCTGCAATATGGTGGCGTCCAGGCCCATGGATTCTTGGTAGAGGGCCCGCGCCTCGGCCATCTTGCCCTGGTTCTTCAGGTTCCAGGCCAGGTTGGCGAGCAGCACCGCGCCGCGCTGGTCGGCCAGCTCCAGGGCGCGGCGATAGTGGTATTCGCCGATCTGCGGCCGATTGATCTCGGTCATGATCATGCCCATCAGGTGATGGGCCTGGGCGTTCTGGGGGGCGATGCGCACCGCGTTGCGGGCGTGGAGCTCGGCCTCGGCCAGGGCGCCCTTGCCGAGCAACAGCAGGGTCAGCTCGTTGGTGGCCGAAAAGTCGTTGGGATAGAGAGCCACCACCCGGCGAATCAGCGCCTCGGCCGCAGCCGGCGCGGCTCCCCGGCGGATCTGGTAGAGCAGCTTGAGCGCCTGGGCCTGGCCGGGCGCCAGTTCCAGCACGTCCAGGCACAGCGCCGTGGCCTCGTCTATCTTGCCCTCGGCGTGAGCGGCCACCGCCCGCTCGGCGAGCGGCGCCACGTGCCGGGCGGCGGCCGGCGGCGCCTTGAGGCTGACGTCCTGGCCGCAGCAGCGCAGCGAGCGCAACCCGCTGCCGCATGCGCACAGCCGCGGATCGACCGCCTTGACCTCGCTCGCCCCGGTTTCTTCCATGACGTCTCGCCTCTCTGCCCCTCAATAAAGGGGCGGGAAGCTTAGCGCCAGACCAGCCGGCCGGCCCTCCGCCACTCTGGCCCCGAGCCCGTTCTCCGCGTCTCCACCTCGGCGACCTTCGGCCACGGCGAGTCGCAAACCGCCGCCAAAGTCGCGCAATCCAGCCGGCGCGCGCAACGATCCGTGGTCGCCGGTGTTGGGCAGGCAAGCTCGATATTCACCGCGGGTCGTCCCGCTTTCACGAGGTTATCGCTATGTCACCTTTGAAAACCGCTTTCACGAGCCTGGCCATCCTGGCTTTCGCCGGCGCCGCCTACGCCCAGACCGACACCATGTCGAAGGGTTCCATGTCGTCGTCCGACTCCATGTCGTCCGGCTCCATGCACATGTCGAAGTCGCAGATGGCGACGATGAACAAGTGCAAGGCGATGTCGCACGACGCGATGATGAAAAACAGCAAGTGCGCGGCGATGATGAAGGCCCATCCCGACATGATGAAGAACGGGTCGATGTCGAGCGACAGCATGGGTCACTGATGCCCATCGGGGCGACCCGCCAGGCGATCAGGATCGCGAGAGCCGATAGAGCCTGGGGCTTACCCCGAAACGCGTCTTGAACAGGGCCGAAAAGCGCCCGCCCGCGCCCAGGCCGACCGCTTCGCCGACCTGCGCGACATCCAGCTCGGCGCCGTCGAGGAGGGCGCGAGCCTCCTCCAGGCGCAGGCGCGTCAGATACCGATGCGGGCTGGAGCCGGTGGATTGCTTGAACGCGCGAAAAAACTGCGCCCGGCTCAGGACGGTCAGGGCGGTCAGTTCCGCGAGGCTGATGTCGTCGCGCAGCTTGTCGGCCATGTAGTCCATCACCCGACGTAGGCGCCAGCCGGCCAGGCCGCCGGTCTTGTGCGCGGCGGGCGTCGAAGGTCGCGCGGGAAGATTCGAATGCTCTTCCAGCATCGCCGCGGTCAACACGACGACCAGGCTGTCCGGATAGAGCCGCCCCGTCGCGCCGCGGCCTTCGCTCGCCACCAGAAGACGGTGGAAAAGCCCTTCGAGTTGGGGGCTGCGCAGACCGACGGAGTCGATCAGTTCGCATGCGCCGGGCTCACGATCGAATTCCTCGATGGCGATCTGGTGCAAAAACGCGGCGTCGAGGGTCAGATGGGCGAAATCGATCGGACCGTGGGTGACCCAGCGGTTGGCCTGGCCGGCTGGCAGGACGGTGAGCGCGCCCAAATCGATGTCATGCACGGTCGTCCGCCCGCCCCGCCAGCGCCGCACCGTCTTGGGGCCGCCCAAATGCATGCACAGCACATTGTGGCTCAGCGCCGGCTGGTGCATTTCGGCGCAGGTGTCGGTGAAGCGGCGGATCGACGCGGCGCCGGTATCGTCCGGTGTCAAGGTCAAGGCGGCCGGCTGCATGGTCGAATACCAATCCGCCGGCGACACCAGCGCGCCTTGCGGAGCCTCGCTCATGAGGGATCGAGACCCATTGGCTTGGCGAAATAGCCGCGCACGGTGCTCCGATGCATGGTGTTTCCACGCGCCTCCAGGTTAAGCGGACTGTCCGCCATTTAACGCCCCGATAAAGCAAATGGTTACACCACGCCGCCGCCGCCCGCCAAACCACGCTCCCGCCTCGACCGGCGGCGCGAACGCCTAATCTCATCGCCACATGCCAAATCTCACAAAGACGCCGCTCGATTTGATTTCGCGAACCAACGGCGGGGCGGCGCATTAGCCACGCGGGGCTTTCGTGCAAAATCAAGGATCTCATGGCCGATCACATCTTCATGGCCGAGGTCGTCCAGCCGGTCCTGATCAAGGACGGCGGCCTGTTTCTGGTCTGCCGGGGCGACGGCGAAATCACCGCCGAATGCGGCTCTGGATTTGGCCTCTTCCACCGCGACACCCGCTATCTGAGCCGCTACGAACTGCGCATCGGCGGGGCGGCGACGCTGACGCTGATGTCCAGCGCGGCGCGGGGCGTCCAATCGGTTCACGACCTCACCAACGACGTCGTCCAACAGCTCGACGGAACGCCGCTCGACGTGCAGAGCCTGGGCGCGCGGCTCGATCGGACGGTCGATGGCGAAAGCCTCGTCCTCACCGACCGGCTGGTCGTCCGCAACTTCACCGCCGACAAGATCGCCTTTCGCGTCAGCATCCTGATCGACGCCCTGTTCGAAGATCTGTTCGAGCTTCGCGGCGCCAAGGGGGCCAAGCGCGGTCCGACCCGCAAGGTGACCGTCTCCGACCGCGGACTGGCCTTTCGCTACCGCGGGGCGGACAAGACCACTCGTGAGCTGGAGGTCGCCTTTTCGCGGCCCGCCACGTTTCGCGCCCGGCGCGGCGCGCGCGTGGTGGAATTCGATTTCGCGCTGGAGAGCCAGGCGAGCGAGGCGCTCACGGTCACCTTCACGGTCCACGAAGCCGGGGCGCCAAGGGCGGCGCCGCCCCCCGAACCGGCCTTCTACGACGGGGTGAAGATCGAGAGCGACGATGCGATCCTCGATGCCGTCGCCGACCGTTCGTTTCGCGACCTGGCCATGCTGCGAACCGGACTGGCCGACAACTTCATCGCCGGCGGCATGCCGTGGTTCGTTTCCGCCTTCGGCCGCGACAGCCTTCTGGCCGCCCTGCAGACCCTCGCCTTCGACCCCCGCCCGGCCGAGGGGGTGGCGAGACTGTTCGCGCTCCACCAGGGCAAGCGTCACGACCGTGAGACCGGGGAACAGCCCGGCAAAATCCATCACGAACTGCGCCTGGGCGCCATGGCCCGGCTGGGGGAGGTTCCGCATCGGCCGAGCTACACCTCGGTCGATTCGACGCCGCTCTATCTGATCCTCATCGGCGAGCACGCGCGGTGGACCGGAAGCCTGGATCTGTTTCGCGAGCTGCGCGGCGCCATCGACGCCGCCCTGGCCTGGATGGACGGGGACGGCGACAGCAACGGCGACGGCTATCTCGACTATACCGGGAAGACGCCGGAGGGGCCGATCAACCAGGGCTGGAAAGACTCCACCTTCGGCGTTCCGCGCCACGATGGCGGGGTTCCCAAATCGCCCATCGCCCTGTGCGAAGTGCAGGGCTACGCCTATCTGGCCAAAACGCTGATCGCCAAGGCCTTGCGCGCCGATGGCGACAAGGCCGCCGCGGCCCGCCTCGAGGCCCAGGCGAAGGCGCTGGGCGAACGCTTCAATCGCGATTTCTGGATGGAGGACGAGGGCTGCTACGCCCTGGCCCTGGAAAAGGGCGGCCGGCAGGTCTCGGTGGTCACCTCCAACGCCGGCCAGGTCCTGTGGTCGGGCATCGCCGAGCCGGCCAAGGCCGTCCGGGTCGCCGATCGGCTGATGGCGGCGGACATGAATTGCGGCTGGGGGATAAGGACCCTTTCCGAACGGGCGGCGGCCTATAATCCGCTCAACTATCACCTGGGCTGCGTGTGGCCGTTCGACAACGCTCTCATCGTGGCGGGCCTGCGCCGGTATGGCCTCGACGAAGCGGCGGGGCGGATTTTCAGGGCCGTGGTGGACGCCGCCGGCCATTTCGGCCTTGGCCGGCTCCCGGAATTCTACGTCGGATTCGCCCGCGAAGCCGGCCTCTTTCCCGCCCGCTGCCCGTTCGCCGAACCGCTGCAAGCCTGGTCGGCGGGCGCCACACCCTACATGCTGGCCTCGCTTCTGGGCCTTGAGCGGGTGGATGAAGGGGTGCGCATGGAGCGGCCTCTGCTGCCGCCTGGGGTCGATCGACTGGCGCTCCGCGGCCTCACCCTCGGGAACGCCCGCATCGACTGCGAGTTGGAGCGGGGCGCGGATGGCGCGGTGTCGGGCCGGATGGTCACGGCGCGGGAAATGGAGCGATGAGCGCAAAACCCCTGGCCGCCCAGCGCGCGATCGTCACCGGGGCCAGTTCCGGCATCGGCGCGGCGATCGCCCACGCCTTCGCTGAGGCGGGCGCGGCGGTTCTGGTCAACCATCATGACGACGCCAAGGCCGCCCACGCCATCGCCGAGGCCATCGTCGCCAAGGGCGGGCGCGCCGTGGCCGTGGCCGGCGATGTCTCCCAGCCGAAGGTCGTCGAACACCTGTTCGACGTGGCGAGCGAACATTTCGGCGGGGTCGATATCCTGGTCGCCAACGCCGGCCTGCAAAGGGACGGCGCCTTCACCGAGCTGACCGTGGAGGACTGGCGGGCGGTCATCGATCTGGACCTCATCGGCGCCTTTCTGTGCGCCCAGGAGGCGGCTCGCCGTTTCCGTCGGCAAGGGCTCGATCCGAAGCGCTCGGCGGCGCTGGGCAAGGTGGTGTTCGTCAGTTCGGTCCATCAGGCCATCCCCTGGGCCGGCCACGCCAACTACGCCGCCGCCAAAGGCGGGGTGAAGATGCTGATGGAAACCGCGGCCCAGGAACTGGCGGGCGAGAAGATACGCGTCAACGCCATCGCCCCGGGCGCGATTCGGACGCCGATCAACAAGGCGACGTGGGAAACGCCCGCCGCGCTGCGCAAGCTGCTCAAGCTGATCCCTTATGGCCGGATCGGTGAGGTCGCCGATGTCGCCAAGGCCGCCGTCTGGCTGGCCTCGGACGAAGCCGACTACGTTGTCGGCACCACCCTCTTCATCGACGGCGGCATGGCTCTCTATCCGAGCTTCCGCGAAGGCGGCTGAGGGCCGCCGACTCGCCCAATCCGCCGGCCTGCTGTATGCAGCGCCGGCCATGCCGCCGCTCCCGCCCCCGCCGGATCCCGCGCCGATCGCCGCCGCGATGACGCCCAGATGGTCCGACGATGTCGAATGTCTCTCGGAGGCGGTCTATTACGAGGCGCGCGGCGAGAGCGCGGCCGGGCAGGCGGCGGTGGCCCAGGTGGTGCTCAACCGCCTCGCCAGACCGTCGTTTCCCAAAAGCGTCTGCGGCGTGGTCTACCAGCGCCTCGCCGCCGGCGGCTGCCAGTTCAGCTTCATCTGCGACGGGGCGATGAGTCGCCCGATCGAGCCGGCCGCCTGGAGGCGGGCGAGGATGGTCGCCGAGGCCGCCCTGGCCGGCCAAGGCGGTTCGACAGTCGGCCAGGCGACCAGCTTCCACACGGTGCGGCTGGGCGACGTGTGGGGGCCGCGGATGATCCAAGTCGCCCAGATCGGCCATCACGACTTCTATTCCCCCGCCGGCGGGCCGGGTCTTCAGGGCCGCGCCGCGGCGTCGCCGAACCGAAGCGCCGCGACGCCCGCGCCGATTCGCTACACCTTCTCCCTCGGCCGCCTGGTCCGCGTCTCCGATGGGAAGCCCGCCGAGGACACCCCGGCGCCCGCCGACGGAGAGCCCGCGACGCCGGGCGGGCCGCCCTGAGCCGCCCGGCTCGTCGCTCCGGAGCGAATCTCACGGCCGGGGCCGCTCGGCGCCCAACAACGGACCTTCGTGTCAGAGCGGGAAGCGGACGCTTCCCACATTGCGGAAGCCGGACCCGGGCCGCTAGCTTCCACATTTCTCGGAGTGGGTTAGAGGTCGCCATCGCATGACCAAGATGCGCGTCAGTGCCGGCGTGGTGCATGAGGT
>JALYTR010000425.1 GCA_030854165.1 Pseudomonadota bacterium
AGACCAAGTTCCGCCGCCGTCTTCAGCTTCGAGCCCGCGCCCGGTCCCGCCACCACGATGTCGGTTTTTTTTGATACCGACGAGGAGACCTTGGCCCCAAGGCTTTCGGCCTGGGCCTTGGCTTCGTCGCGGGTCATGCGCTCCAGGGCGCCGGTGAACACCACCGTCTTGCCGGCCACCGCCGTGTCGGCCGTGGGACGAGTGGCGTCCTGGATGTCGAGCTGATCGGCGAGGTCCTGGACAAGGCGACGGTTGTGCGGTTCGCGGAAATAGGCGCCGACCGCCTCGATCACCGCCGCGCCCACCTGATCGAGGGCGTCGAGTTCGGCAGCGGCCTCGGCGTCGCCGGCGGCGACCCTGTCCATGGCCGCCAGGAAGCTCGCCGCGTCGCCGTAGCCGCGCGCCAGGACGATGGCGGTGGCCTCGCCGATGTGGCGGATTCCCAGGCCAAAGATGAAGCGCTCCAGGGAAATGGTCCGGCGCGCCTCGATGGCGGCGGCGAGGTTGCGCACCGAGGTCTCGCCATGGCCGGCGCGCTCGCGCAGGGACGCCAGGACTTTTGGTTTGCGCGCCAGGCGAAAGATGTCGGCGGGCTCGCCGATCAGCCCTTCGGCGAAGAAGGCGCGAAGCTGCTTTTCGCCCAGGCCCTCGATATCGAAGGCGAGGCGCGAGACGAAGTGCCTCAGGTGTTCAATGCGCTGGAAGGGACAGGCCAGCTCGCCGGTGCAGCGGCGCACCACCGTCTCCGCGCCGGCGGCCGTGGTCTCGCGCGCCAGGGGGGTGTGCAGGGGGCACGGGCAATGGGTGGGGAAGGCGAAGGGCGCGGCGCGGGCCGGTCGCTCGTCCAGGACGGGGCCGACGACCTGCGGGATTACATCCCCGGCCCGCTGGACAATGACGGTGTCGCCCACCCGCACGTCCTTGCGGGCGATCTCGTCGGCGTTGTGCAAAGTGGCCCTTTCGACCACCACGCCGCCCACGGTGACCGGCGCGAGCCTGGCGACCGGCGTCACCGCGCCGGTGCGCCCGACCTGCAGATCGATGGCTTCGAGAACGGTGCGGGCCTGCTCGGCGGGGAATTTGCGCGCCACCGCCCAGCGCGGCGCGCGCGAGACGAAGCCAAGTCGCGCCTGCCAGTCCAGGCGATCGACCTTGTAGACCACGCCATCGATATCGAAGCCCAATCTGGGACGAATCGCCTCCAACGCCTCGTAAGCCTCGAGCAATCCGGCTGCCCCCTCCACGCGCCGCGCCTGCGTCGTGACCTGGAAACCCCATGAGGCGAGCGCCTCCAGCGCCTCCCATTGACTCTCGGCGAATGCTCCGCTGATCGCGCCCCAGGCGTAGGCGAAAAAGCGCAGGGCTCGCGCGGCGGTGATCGCCGGATCGATCTGGCGCAGGGAGCCGGAGGCGGCGTTGCGCGGATTGGCGTAGGTGCGCTGGCCGGCGGCCGCCGCGGCGGCGTTCAAGGCCGCGAAGTCGTCGTGGCCGAGATAGACCTCGCCGCGGACCTCGATGAGATCGGGCCAGCCGCGTCCCGTCAGCCGATGGGGTATCTCGCCGATGGTTCGCAGATTGTCGGTGACGTCCTCGCCCACCCGCCCGTCGCCGCGGGTGGCCCCCTGGATGAGCACGCCCTCTTCGTAGCGCAGGGACGCCGACAGGCCGTCGATCTTGGGTTCGGCGGTATAGGCGACCGGTGTCTCGTCCAGGCGCAGGAAGCGTCGGACGCGGTCGTCGAACTCCATGGCGTCGGCGTCGGAGAAGGCATTGTCGAGCGAGAGCATGGGCACGCCGTGCTCCACTGGCGAAAAGGTCGCCGCCCGCGCCGCGCCGACCCGTTTCGAGGGTGAATTTTCACGAACAAGGTGAGGAAAGCGCGCCTCGATGGCGCCATTGCGCCGCTTTAGAGCGTCGTAGTCCCCGTCGGAAAGGATGGGCGCTTCGTCCTGAAAATACCGGACGTTATGGGCCGAGATCTCCTTGGCCAGCCTCTCGAGCTCGACGCCGGCTTCGGCCTCGGCGAGATCGGCGACCGCCGTCACGCGCCCGCGACCCTTACGCATCCATCAGGGCCCGGGCGGCGGCCCGAGCCGCCTCGGTGATTCTGGCGCCCGACAGCATGCGGGCGATCTCTTCCTCGCGGGCCGGGGCCGCCAGGACATCGACGGCGGCGCGGGTCCTCTCCGCCTCGCCGACCCGCCTGACCCGCCAATGGGCGTCGGCCCGCGCGGCGACCTGGGGACTGTGCGTGACGACCACCACCTGGCCGCTAGCCGCGAGGCGGGCCAGGCGCTGGCCCACCGCGTCGGCCACCGCGCCGCCCACTCCCTGGTCCACCTCGTCGAAGATCATCAGGGGTTGAGGACCGCCGTCGCGGCCGGCCAGGGACGCCTTGAGCGCCAGGGCGAAGCGGGCCAGTTCCCCGCCCGAGGCGATGGCGGCCAGACCGGCGAACGGAGCCCCTGGCAAGGTGGCGATCTCGAATTCCACCCGGTCGGCGCCGGACGGCCCCGCCCGCTCTTCCGGCAGCGCGTCGATCGCGACCCGGAAACGGGCCTTCTCGAGCTTCAGGGGGGCCAGTTCGCCCTGGACGGCGGCGGTCAGGCGTTTGGCGCCCGCCCGCCGGGCGACGCCGAGCGCATCGGCGGCGGCGAAATAGGCG
>JALYTR010000426.1 GCA_030854165.1 Pseudomonadota bacterium
CGGTTCTCTCCCCTGCAATCAGCAGGGTGAATCACTGTTCGCCAAAAATGGGAATCCCCCCGAGTCACTTTCAGCGGCGGTTGGTATTAGAGGCTTCCGCGGTTCTATCAAGAGGCCGCCTTCCACCGACGCGCCAACCTTGCTACCCTCCAAGATGAAACGAGGCGCGGTCGCCGCCGATCACGCCGTATCGGCATTGGACTTTTAATCATGGATGAGGCGCGCGGCGCGCCCGTCGATCCCGCGCCCGCTCGCGCCGAGGGTCGCGGGCGTGCTCCTGGCCAGACGCCGATCTATGCGGCGCTCGATCTGGGAACCAACAACTGCCGCCTGCTCATCGCCGCGCCGACGGCGCGCGGGTTTCGGATCATCGATGCGTTCTCCCGTATCGTCCGCCTGGGGGAAGGGCTGTCAGCCAGCGGGCGGCTGGGCGAAGCGGCCATGGAGCGGGCCCTTGGCGCCTTGCGAATCTGCGCCGCCAAGATCGGCCGGCGGGGCGCCTCGCGGGTGAGGGCGGTCGCCACCCAGGCCTGCCGCTCGGCCGACAACGGCCCGAGGTTTCTCGATGAGGTGGCGGAAAAGACCGGCCTTCGCCTTTCCATCATCAGCCCTCGCGAAGAGGCCCAACTCTCGGTGGCCGGATGCCTCAACCTCCTCGATCGCGGGGCGCGCGCGGCGCTGGTCGTCGATGTGGGCGGCGGATCGACCGAAATGTCGTGGATCGATCTGACCGCTCCGGGCTTGGACGTGGCGTCGCGCCGGATGGCCCATGGGCGCCTGCCGATCAGGGCCTGGCTCTCCGTGCCGATCGGTGTCGTCACCCTGGCCGAGCGATTTCCGGAGTCGGCCCACGACGGGGCCGCCTGGTTCAGATCCATGGTCGAGGCGATGAAGGCAAAGATCGAGGTCTTCACCCACGCCGACGACCTTCGCGGGATCTTCGAGGCCGGCCAGGCGCACCTCGTTGGCACCTCCGGGGCGATCACCAGCCTGGCGGGCCTGCATCTGGGACTGTCGCGCTACGACCGCGCCCAGGTCGATGGCCTGTGGATGACTCGGGCGGAATGCGACGCGGTCACCCGCCGCCTGGCCGCCCTGACCGTCGCCGAGCGGGCCGCCCAACCCTGCATCGGCCCCGATCGCGCCGACCTGGTCATGGCCGGCGCGGCGATCCTTCGCGCCGTCCAGGAACTCTGGCCCTGCGAGCGGGTGCGGGTCGCCGACCGCGGCCTTCGCGAAGGGTTGCTGCTGTCGCTGATAAGCGAGCGAGGGCCAGAGCGCCGCCGCCGGGGCGCGGGCCTGGGCCAAAGCGCGGCGCGATGAGCGAGCCGCCGCGCAAGCGCATGGTGCGGCCGCCGACCGGCGGACCGGCCGCCGGCCGCGCCGGTCCCAAGCGTCTGAAGACAGCCAAGGAGCGCACCCCCTCGTCGCAGGCCTGGCTGGAGCGCCAGATCAACGATCCCTTCGTCGCCGAAGCCAAGGCCAGGGGTTATCGCTCCCGGGCGGCGTTCAAGCTGCGCGAGATCGACGAGCGTTTCCACATCATCGCTCGCGGGGCGCGGGTGATCGACCTGGGCTGCGCGCCGGGCGGCTGGCTGCAGATCGCCCAGGAGCGCGGGGCCGGCGCCGTGGTGGGCGTCGATCTTCTCCCGGTCGCGCCCCTGGCGGGCGCCCAGATCTTCGAAGGAGATTTCACCGACCCGGCGTGCGGAGCCACGCTGATCGCCCTTCTGGGCGGCGCGCCGGACGTAATCCTTTCGGACATGGCTCCCAACACCACCGGCCACCGCCAGACCGATCACCTGCGGATCGTCGGTCTGATCGAGGCGGCGGTGGACTTCGCCCTCCAGACGCTGAAACCGGGGGGGACCTTCGTCTCGAAGGCCTTCCAGGGCGGCGAGACCAGCGGCCTGCTGGCCCGGCTCAAGCGCGGCTTCGCCGAGGTGCGCCACGTCAAGCCCAAGGCGAGCCGCGCCGAAAGCTCGGAACTCTACCTGCTGGCGACGGGTTTCAGGCCAATGGTTGAGCCGCGCCCACGGATGTGATCTTGTGGGCGGTCTTCGCAGGCCGGGGGCACGGGCTCGATGGACGGTGGGCGGCGCTACTGGGCGTTTCTCAGCTACAGTCATGAAGACCGCGATTGGGCCAACTGGCTTCATCGCGCCCTGGAAACCTATGCGATACCCAAGGCGCTGATCGGCGGAACGGGTCTCGCCGGCCCGGCGCCCAGGCGATTGCGGCCGATCTTCAAGGATCGCGAGGAACTGGCCGCCAGCGCCGACCTGCGCGATCGGGTCCACGCCGCCCTGGCCGGATCGTCGGCCCTGATCGTTATCTGCTCGCCCGCCGCGGCGCGCTCGTCCTGGGTCGAGGATGAGATCGTCCGCTTTAAGGCCCTGCGCGGCGAGGCGCGGGTGTTCGCGGTGATCGTGGCGGGGGCGCCGGGCGCCTCGCGCCGGAAGGGCCGCGAGGAAGAAGAATGTTTCCCTGCCGCGCTCTTGTTTCACGTGAATTCCGCCGGCGTATTGACCGACGAGCGGGCCGACCTCATCGCCGCCGACCTGCGGGCGGCGGGGGACGGGCGAAAACTGGCCAAGCTGAAGCTGGTCGCCGGCATCCTCGGCGTCGATCTGGACGACCTGGTGCGCCGCGACGCCCATCGC
>JALYTR010000427.1 GCA_030854165.1 Pseudomonadota bacterium
GCGCCGCGCATCCGTTCTGCCAAAAAGCCTATGAGGCCGGCCAGGGAAAGTGCCGCCGGCGCGCCGATCGGGGCCGAATAGAACAGGCTGAGCCAGGGGAATCCACCCGGTTTTTTGGCGATATTATAGATATGGAAGCCGGTTCCGAGGACGCCGATCAGGCCGGCGACCGCGTAGACCGCGTCGCGCGCGCCGTGTGAACGCCGTCGCTGGTCGGCCAGGCCGTGCGCGCTGACCGCCAGCGCCAATGCCGAAGAGACGAGGGGCGCGAACATCGCCTTGTTGTGAAAAGACCCTCGATAGTGTTCGACGCCGCTGTCGGCGAGCACCGAGGCGGCGAGCAAGCCAGCGGCAATGTTCAGGCGCCGCGCGCCTCTCGCGGCGTCATTGGTCTTCCGCTTCGCAGCGACGCGCATCGCCGGTCCCTAATTACCGTGGCTGCCAGCTAACGCGGGAGTATCCCCGCCAGGACCTGTTTCAGGCTGCCTTTCAGCACCGCGCCGAGTTCCGGCTCCGAAGGCATCATGGTCATGAAGTTCCTGGCCTCCTTCAAGGTGATGTGAGGCGGCAGCGGCGGCACGTTGGGATCGGTATAGGCCTCCAGGATCACCGGCCGGTCGGCCGCCAGCGCCTCATCCCACGCCGCGCCGACCTTGTCCGGGTCATCGACGAAGATACCCTTCAGGCCGAGCAGTTCAGCGTATTTGTGATAGGGAAAGTCGGGAATGCTCTGAGTCAACTCAGTCTTACCTTCACCGATCTCCACGCGTTCTTCCCAGGTGACCTGATTGAGGTCGCGGTTGTTCAACACCAGCACGATGAAATTGGGTGTCGACCACTCTTTCCAATATTTGGCGACGGTGATCATGACATTGAGGCCGTTCATCTGCATGGCGCCATCGCCCATGAACGCGATGACGGTGCGCTCGGGAAAGGCGAACTTGGCGGCGACCGCGTAGGGCGTTCCGGCGCCCAGCGAGGCGAGACCGCCCGAGAGCGAACCCTTCATGCCGCGACGCATTTTGATGTCGCGGGCGTACCAGTTGGCGACGGTCCCCGAATCGCCGGTCAGGATGCAGTTGTCCGGCAGGCGCGGCGACAACTCCCAGAACATCCGCTGCGGGTTCAACGGATCGGCGCTGGCCATCGCGCGCGCTTCGAGGGTTTTCCACCAGGCGCCGACGCCCTTCTCGATCTTCTCCCGCCAGGCGGTGTCGGTTTTCTGCTCCAGCATCGGCAGCAGGGCGCGCAGGGTCGTGGCGCTGTCGCCGACCAGGCTGACTTCCATGGGGTAGCGCAGGCTGAGCATGGCGGGGTCGATGTCGATCTGAACGCCGCGCGCCTCGCCGGGCTCGGGGAGAAACTCGCTGAACGGGAAACCCGAGCCGACCATCAGCAGGGTGTCGCAGTCTTTCATCATGTCCCAGCTCGGCTCGGTGCCCAGCAGGCCGATCGATCCGGTCACGAAGGGCAGGTCGTCCGGTACGGCCGCCTTGCCCAGCAGCGCCTTGGCGATGCCGGCGTTGAGCTTACCGGCGACCGCGATCAGTTCGTCGGTTGCCTCCAGGGCGCCGGCGCCGGCCAGGATCGCCACTTTTTCGCCGGCGTTGAGGACATCGGCGGCGCGGCGCAGCGAGGCTTCGTCCGGCAGGAGCGCCGGACCGGCGTAACCGATGCCGGTATGAGTATAGCCATGGCCGGCCGGCGGGTCCTCGTAGGGGAGAAGCTGCAGATCGTTGGGCAGGATCACGCAGGTCACCGCGCGCTTGGCGTGGGCGATCCGCACGGCGCGATCGATCAGTTGGCGCGCCTGTGAGGGGACGCTGGCCATCATCACGAAGTCGCCGGCGACATCCTTGAACAGGTTCTGCAGATCGACTTCCTGCTGGAAACGCGAGCCGAGCGCGCTGCGCTGGTGCTGCCCCACCAGGGCGACCACCGGCATGTGATCGGCCTTGGCGTCGTAAAGCCCGTTCAGCAGGTGGATGGCGCCTGGTCCCGACGTGGCGTAGCAGAGTCCGACCTCGCCGGTGAACTTGGCATGCGCCGAGGCCATGAAGGCGGCCATTTCCTCATGCCGGACCTGCACGTAGTGCATGTAGCCCTTGGCCTTTTGCAGGGCCTCGTCCAGGCCGTTGACGCCGTCGCCGGGGTAGCCGAACACCCGGCTGATCCCCCATTCGGAGAGCCGCTTCCAGACGAATTCGGCGACGTTCTGCGACATGGCCCGGTCCTTGGAAAATTTGGGCCCCTCGAACCGGAACGTCGAGATCGTCGCGTTGGTTGCTACATGAATGGCGGGTGGGCTGGATTTACCATGAGGCGCGCGAGCGATGCCAAACCCACCCGATCCTTCGGTCGTCCATCCTCCCGTCGAATGCGTGCTGCGCCGAGCCTCGATCACCGGCGAAGGGCCGGTGTGGTGCGAGCGCGAGGGGCGCCTCTACTGGGTCGATGTCCAGCAGCCGGCGCTCCACTGCTTCGACCCCAAGACCGGGGATGACCGACATTGGATGATGCCGGCCTGGATCGGCAGTTTCGCGCTGGGCGGAGGGGCCATGGCGGGGCGGGCGCTGGTCGCCCTGCGGACCGGGCTGCACATCTTCGAGTTCGCGACGGGCGCGCTGACGCCGCACGCTGCGACGCCCTACGACATTCGCCG
>JALYTR010000428.1 GCA_030854165.1 Pseudomonadota bacterium
GCGACGGAGTTCCGGTATGAGCGCGGCGTCCAGCCGGCGCCGAAACTGGGCGAGTGGGTCGAGATTCTGACCGATATCCTGGTGAAGGAAGCCGGATTGCCCCGGCGGGAACGGCGCTCGACCCAGCGATTATTCGAAGAATTGCGTGGTCGGGGCTATGACGGTGCCCACGACAGCGTGCACCGGTTCGCCAAAGCGTGGCGGAACGAACGGGCGCGGGTTCCGGCGCAGGCGTTCGTGCCGCTGAGTTTCGCGCCCGGTGAGGCGTATCAGTTCGACTGGAGCCACGAGACGATCACGCTTCAGGGCCTGCCGCTGACGATCAAGGCGGCGCACATGAAGCTGTCGCACAGCCGGATGCCGTTCGTGCGTGCCTACTTCCGCGAGACCCAGGAACTGGTGTTCGACGCCCATGACAAGGCGTTCGTGTTTTTCGGCGGCGTCTGTCGGCGCGGCATCTACGACAACATGAAGACGGCGGTCGAGGCGATCTTCGTCGGCAAGGCGCGCCAGTATAATCGCCGATTCCTGCAAATGTGCTCGCATCATCTGATCGAGCCGGTGGCCTGCACGCCTGCCGCTGGGTGGGAGAAGGGACAGGTCGAGAACCAGGTCGGCAATCTGCGCGATCTGCTGTTCCGCCCGAAGCCACGGGTGAAGAGCCTGGTCGAACTGAACGCCTGGCTGGAAGATCAGTGCATCGCCCATGCCCGGCGAACCAACCACCCGGAGTTCAGGGACCGCACGATCTGGGACGTATTCCAGGAAGAGCGGTCGAGCCTGATGGAGTTGCGCGGGCCATTCGACGGCTTCGTCGAAAAGGCGGTGCGTGCCACGACCACCTGCCTGATCATGGCCGATCATAATCGTTACAGCGTCGACGCCAGGGCGGCCGGCCGGATGGTGCTGGTGCGCTCCCACGCCGAGCGCATCGTGGTGCTGTGTAACGACGAGGTGGTGGCTGACCATCCGCGCCAGTTCCGGCGTGACCAGATCATCTACGATCCCTGGCATTATCTGCCGGTTCTGGTGAGGAAGCCCGGCGCTTTACGGAACGGCGCACCGTTCAAGGACTGGGACCTGCCCTCCGGCCTGGCCCAGGTTCGTGCGAAGTTGAAGTCGCATGCCGACGCCGATCGCCAGTTCGTCAAAGTACTGGGGGCGGTGCTCGATCACGGACTGGCCGCGGTCGAAGCTGCCTGCGCCGAAGCCTTGAAGGCGGGCATCGCCAGCGGCGACGTGATCCTGACCGTTTTGGCGCGCCAGCGGCAGCCGGCGGCGCCGCCCAGCATCACCACACCTGATGCGTTGCGTTTGACGATCGAACCCGTCGCCAACTGCGGTCGCTACGACAGCATAAGGAAAGTCGCCTGATGGAGCGCCATGAAATTCTCGAGGCCATGACTGAACTGAAGCTCTATGGCATGCGCGCCAGCTTCGACGAGATCGCCGGCAAGGGCCTCAGCCGGCGCGATGAGATCTTTCCTCTTCTCGCCAGCCTGATCCGCGCCGAACGGACCCACCGGCAGGCCCGTTCGATCAGCTATCGCATGAGCGGCGCCAAATTCCCGGTGCTGAAGGATATCGGCAAGTTCGTCTTCGCCGATACGCCGGTCGATGAGGGCCTGGTTCGCGAACTCGCCACCGGTTCCTTCCTGGACGCGCGGCGCAACGTAATCTTCATCGGCGGAACCGGCACCGGCAAAACGCATTTGTGCATCGGCGTCGCCGCGGCGGTCGTTCGCGCCCGTGCGAAGGGGCGATTCTTCAATCTGGTCGATCTCGTCAACCAGCTTGAGCAAGAGAAAGCCGCCGGCCGCACCGGCCGCCTCGCCGAGAAACTGTTACGCTATGATCTCATCGCCATTGACGAGCTGGGCTACCTGCCGTTCAGCCAGCCGGGGGGCCAGTTGCTGTTCCATCTGATCAGCAAACTATACGAAAACACCTCGTTGCTGATCACGACCAATCTGGCCTTCGCCGATTGGCCGCAGGTGTTTGGCGATGCGCGGATGACCACCGCCATGCTGGATCGCCTGACGCATCATTGCGACATCATCGAGACCGGCAACGACAGTTGGCGCTTCAAGAACCGCAATTGAACCGTCCTCGCCGGTCAAACGTATCGTGACGTAACGATTTGGAGTAGAAAACATGCCTCGCAAATCGATCGGTGAAACAGCGATGACCGACGCTGAACGCCAGGCCCGTTATCGCGCCGCGCGCGCAGCCGGCGTGCCGATCGTCCGCGCCCGCCGTCCGACTGATCATCGCGGCCGGGCCCGGCGCTGGACTGACCACGTCACCGGACTCGTGGAGGCGCAGGTCGAGTTCGCGGCCTGGCTCGATAGTCTACCGGAGAACCTTCAGGACAGCGTGACCGCCGACGCGTTGCGCGCGATCTGCGAGCTGGACCTCAGCGAACTTCAGGCGATCGTTCCGCCACGCGGCTTGGGCCGGGACTGACCATCCCCTCTCACGCTTACCCACGTGATGCACAGGGACCTCCCGCGCCCTCCGCTCCGCGCAACGCCTGGGGGCGCTGCGCTACGGGCGCGGGTCCCTCCTATGCATGACGTGGATAAGCCCGAGCCAGCGGTCGAAGAGGGGTCGCGATTGGACGCGAAAAACGCCCCTCAGGGGGTCGTTATTGCAAGCGAG
>JALYTR010000067.1 GCA_030854165.1 Pseudomonadota bacterium
CGGCCGGCGGATTGGCGGCCATCGGCTCGTCCTTGGGCATCGGCGTGCCGGTGAAGGCGGGGGCCAGGATGCGAATCGCCGGCGCCGGCTTGTAGAGGCGCGCGCCCGCCGCCCCGCCGTCCGCCGCCAGTTCCCGCAGCGACTCGATGTCGTCCATGACGTAGAAGCCGCGCCCGTGGGTGGCGATCACTAGATCGTCGCCATGCACGTCGATATCGC
Source organism: Pseudomonadota bacterium (assembly GCA_030854165.1). Taxonomy (GTDB): domain Bacteria; phylum Pseudomonadota; class Alphaproteobacteria; order Caulobacterales; family Caulobacteraceae; genus Acaudatibacter. The sequence continues at coordinate 220 of JALYTR010000067.1, forward strand.
GCACCGAGGTGGTCGGCAGTCCGGCCCGAAGCGGCTCCCACATCACGCCGTCGTCGAACGATACGAAGGCGCCGCGCTCGGTCCCCGCATAAAGAAGGGCGCGTTTCATCGGATCCTCGCGCACCACATTCACCGCATTGAGGCCATTTCCGCCGCCCAGGCCGTTTGCGATGGCTGTCCAGGATTTGCCGCCGTTTCCGGTTCGATAGAGATAGGGCGCGAAGTCGTCCAGGCGATGGCGATCGACGGCGATGTAGGCGACGTTGCGGTCGAAGTGCGACGGTTCCACCACCCCGATCTTTGACCAGGCGGTGAGACCCTTTGGCGTGACATCGGCCCAGTGGACGCCGCCGTCGGTCGTCCGCCACACCATCCCGTCGTCGGTGCCAGCCCAGATGTCGGAGGCGGCGATCGGCGAGGGGCCGATGGCGTAGACCACCCCCTTGCGCGGGCCCACGCCATTGTCGTCGGCGGCCGTGGCGGCGTCCAGGGTCGCGGGAACGCCAGGGTCGGGCCGGGTGAGATCGGGACTGATCGGCGTCCAGCGCTGGCCGCCGTCGGTGGTGCGGAAGATGCGCTGGTTGGCGAAATAGAGGGCGTTGTCGCGCTTGCCGAACACCAGGGGCAGCGTCCAGGTCCCGCGATAGCGATCCGGAAAAGCCAAGGTCGGATCGACGTCGCGCACCTGGCCCGAGCGCAGGTCGAGCCTGTCCACCCGCCCCCCGTAGATCACATCCGGGTCCGCTGGATCGGGTGCGATGTTGTCGCTCTCGCCGCCCGCCGCCGATTCATGGAACTGCGTCAGATTGATCCCATCCCAGCCGTCGGTGCGGCTGGGGATGTCGGCAGCGCCGCTGTCCTGCTGGGCGCCATAGACCCGGTAGGGAAAGCGGTTGTCGGTGGCCACGTGATAGAACTGGCCGGTGGGCTGGTTGTACCAGGAGCTCCACGTCACCCCGCCGTTCAAGGTCACCTGCGCGCCCTGGTCGGAACCCAGGATGCGCCGATCCGGATCGGAGGGGTCGATCCACAGACTGTGGAAATCGTCGCCGGTCGGATCGCCCTTGAGCGGAAGAAAGGTCCGCCCGCCATCGAGCGAATGCAGCACGATGGTGTCGCACACCCAGATTTCGTCGGCGTTCCTGGGATTAATTGTCAGCCCACTGAAGTACCAGCCGCGCGCCCAGATGCGCGGATCGCCATTGACCTTGGTCCAGTTCGCCCCCGCGTCGTCGGAGCGGTAGAGGCCACCGTCCTTGGCGTCGATCAGGGCATAGAGCCGCCCCGGCGCGCTTTGCGCCGTCGCCAAGCCGATCCGTCCCGGCGCGTCCGGCAGGCCATGACCGGCCAGCGGCGTCCACGTAAGGCCGCCGTCGCCCGATTTGTAGAGACCACCGCCGGGGCCGCTCGACGGCGGATAGACGTTCCATGGCGGTCGCCTGGTCTGCCAGAGGGCCGCATAGACCGTGTTCGGATCGTCTGGCTTGAACGCTAAATCCGCCGCCCCGGTATCCGGGTTGGCGTAGAGTGTGCGCGTCCAGGTCCGGCCACCATCGGCCGAGTGAAAGACGCCACGTTGCGTGCTGGGTCCATAGGGATGGCCGAGCACCGCCGCGAGAACGACGTCGGGGCTGCGCGGATCGACGATGATCCTGGCGATGGCCTGGCTGTCGGTGAGCCCGATAGCCGTCCAGGTCTTGCCGCCGTCCGCCGATTTGAACATCCCCGCTCCTTGGGCGATGTCCGAGCGCATGTCCGCCTCGCCGGAGCCCACGTAGAGAACCTTGGGCGCCGAGGGCGCCACGGCCAGCGCCCCGATCGAACCGATCGGCGCGTCGTCGAAGATGGGCGTCCAGGTGCGCCCGGCGTCACGGGTTTCCCACACCCCGCCGTTCACCGCCCCGAAATAGAAGTGCGGCTTGTCGTCACTTGCCCCCGCCACCACCAGCACCCGACCGCCCCGGAACGGCCCGATCGAGCGCCAGTGCAAGGCGCCGTAGTCGGCCGAAGTGATCGTCGCCGCGCCGGCGCTCCCCGCCGTCAACGCCGCCAGGCCGATCGCCGCCGCCCATCTCATCGACATTGTCAAACGCCTTCCCTCGATTCGCGGATTTTACGATTCTACCCCTCGTCGGTATCGCGCGGGCAATGATTTTAGGAGAGGCGGGACCCGCGCGACCGCGGCCTTGGGCGCGACCGCTGGACCGGCGCCGGGCCCTCTACCCCTTCGTCTTGGCGAAATAGGTCTCCGCCAGGGCCGGAAAAGCCCCCGACCGCACGTCGTCGGCATAGGCGCGCGCGGCCCGTCCGATCTCGCCCTTCAAATCAGCGTAGCGGCGCACGAACTTGGGGGTCCAGTCGAACAGGCCCAACATGTCGTCGGTGACCAGGATCTGGCCGTCGCAGCCGGCCGAGGCGCCGATACCGATAGTCGGCACGGGAATTGCGGCGGTAATCTGGCGCGCCAAGGCTTCGGCGACGCCCTCGACCACCACGCAGAAGGCGCCGGCCTCGGCCGCCGCCTTGGCTTCGGCGATCACCCCGGCATGGTCGGCGCCATCCCTGCCCTTGGCCTTAAAGGCGCCGTCGGTCAGCACCGCCTGGGGACGCAGGCCCACATGGCCCATGACCGGCACGCCGCGGTGGGTCAGATAGGCGATGGTGTCGGCGATCGTCGGCCCGCTTTCCACCTTCACCGCCTGGGCGCCGGTTTCCTTGAGGAGGCGCACGGCGTTGGCCAAGGCGGCCTCCATGGCCCCCTCGTAGGTTCCGAAGGGCATGTCCACCACGACCAGGGCGCGCTGGCTGGCGCGCATCACCGCCTGGCCGTGCAGGATCATCATCTCCAGGGTGACGCCCACGGTGTTGGGGAGGCCATGGACAACCATGCCCACCGAATCGCCCACCAGAAGCAGGTCGCACACCTCGTCGAGAATGGCGGCCACCGGGGCAGTGTAGGCGGTCAGGCAGACAATCGGCGCGCCACCCTTGCGAGCGCTGATCTGGGGCGCGGTCATGCGCCGCGCGGCGAGCGGGTTCTGGGCTGACACCTTGCCTAAGTCCTTTAGAGTTCCCGGACCGCGCGGGTCACGGCGAAGCCCAGCGCGACCGCCGCCAGGCCTGCCGCCATCCACACCGCTTCGCCGTCCACCGGAAAGCCGGCCGGCAGGATGTGCAGGGCGGAAAGGTCGGCCAGGCGCGAGGTCACCAGATCGTTCGACCGCGCGGTCACGGCGCCCAGTCGCCCGGCCACGCCCGAGCCCAGGATCTGGGCGCCCAGAATCAGTCCGCCGGCGATGCCAAGTCCGCCAATCAGGATCTGACGGAAGGTCCAGCCGCGGTCGAGCCGCTCCTCGACCCGCCGGGCGAAAAGGTCGCCGTCGAAAAACGCCGGCGCCTCGCCGAACAAGCGATCGAGCTCCATCTCGAAACCCCGGTCAGCCATGCGCCTCGCACTCCTCGGGCCCGACGTCGCCCCCGAAATCTCGACCGGGCGCAAGTCGCGCTCGGAGTTTATCCAGACCACGTTTGACATGGGATTTGACCGTTCCCAAAGGACTATTCAAGGCGCTCGCCGCCTCGGCGTGCGAAAGGCCGCCGCCGTAGCACAGGCAGACGCACATCCGCTCCGCCGCCCCAAGAGCGCGCAGGGCTTCGTCCAGGTCGATCCGGTCGGCGGCGGCGGACTCCCCCAGGCAGGTCGCCTCGTCGATCTCGGGCGGCTGGGCCATCAAGTCGGTGCGCGCGTCCCTGCGCCAGCGTTTGACGTAGAGCCGTGCGGCGATCCGCTTGACCCAGGCCTGAAACGTCCCTTCGCCGCGGAAGTCGCCGATCTGTTCGAAAGCGGCGAGGAAGGCGTCCTGGGCCAGATCGTCGGCCAGGGCGGCTTGCGCCCCCATCCGGCGAAGAAGACCGCGCACCGCCGAGCCGTGCCGGCGGACCAGTTCGCCGAAGGCGGCCCGGCCGCCCGCCGTCGCCAGGGCGACGAGCTCCAAGTCGTGGGCCGAGGCGCGCGGGACGTTCAACTCCGCCATGGCGATCCCCCGTCGGACCTCGCCCTACGCCTTGGGCGCGCCGCGCTTGGCGAGCCACAAGATGAGGTAGGCGACGCCGATCAGGCCCGGAATGGCGCCCGCGCCGGCGACCGATCCGCCAGTGGTGTAGGCGGCGATGTCGTTGACCGCGCTCAGGCCGTAGTAGAGCCCATAACCTAGGCAGGCCAAGCCCAGCCCCACCGCGATCAGCACGATGGCCCGCCGCAGATCGCGCTCGGGGGTGTCCATCGGTGGCGCCGCGTTGGTCTGCAGCGCGGCAATCAACTCCGGCGGAACGGGTTGGCCCTTCTCATAGGCCATGCGCAGGGTTTCGTGCATGCGAGCTCGGTCGCGTGACTTCAGGATTCGCGGAACGATAATGATCGCGCCGACGAACACCCAGAACGCCACCCCAAGAACCATTCCCGTGAAGTCATGGTACCACATAATCTTCTCCTTCCTCTTCCGACCTGACGGCGGTCGGTCTGAACGCCCCAGTTACCAAGCTAGAGGGCCACGGATGCGCGCTTGGATGCGTTTTGCCCAATGAATTCGCGGTAAGGGCGCGGCGGCGCGGCGCGCTGTTGACCTGTCCCGGCGCCGCGCGTTCAAAGCCCTCTTGAGAACTTTCAGGACGTCCGCGCGGCCCATGTGCAACAAGTATGGCTACAACTCGCCCCTCCACCGCCTGATCGAAACATTCAAGCAGGTCGATCTGCCGTTTGACCGGCCGCCCCTCGCCAACTTCCCCGCCCTTGAGGAGATCAACCCGACCGATACCGCGCCGATCGTGCGGCGGGGCGCGCGGGGCGTCGAACTGACGACGATGCGCTGGGGATTTCCGCCGCCGCGTCCCAAGGCGGGGCCGATCGTCAATTTCAGGTCCGAAGGGCGGGCCTTCACCACCGGCCGCTGCCTTATCCCCGCGACCCATTTCTTCGAGTTCACCGGAACCCGATACCCCAAGATCCGCTGGCGATTCACCATGCCGGGCGAAGATTTCTTCTGCATCGCCGGGCTCTATCGCGGCGCGAGCGAGGAGGCCCGCTTCACCATGCTCACCATACCGCCGGGACCGGATGTCGCCCTCTATCACGATCGGCAGATCGTCCCTCTCGCCCCCCGCGACTGGCGTGCCTGGCTCGATCCCCTCGCCCCGACGGATGGGGTGCTGGTCGCCGGCGCGGCCGGAACGCTGGCCGTCGAGAGAGTCAACTGAGCCCGGACGTCGAGCCGGACGGCGATGTCCTCGTCGGAGAGGCTGACTTTGACGCCGATCGGCGGGCATGAAAAGAGGACCGATCCCATGGACCGGCGCACTTCTCAAATCGGCTCGGTGATCGCGGTCAGCCGCGGGGCCGCCCATGGCCTGGGCAAGGCGAATGTCCCGGCCATCCGGCTCGTGGTCGGCCATGGAGTGGAGGGCGATGCTCACGCCGGGGCGACGGTCCAGCACCTGTCGCGGCTGGCCCTGCATCGAACGGCTCCCAACCTGCGTCAGGTCCATCTGATCCACGCCGAACTCCACGACGAACTCGCCGCCGCCGGATTCAAGGTGGCGCCCGGCCAGATGGGCGAGAACATCACCACCCGCGGCCTCGATCTTCTTGGCCTGCCGGTCGGCGCGCGCCTGCACCTGGGGGCCGAGGCTGTGATTGAAGTCACCGGCCTTCGCACGCCGTGCTTTCAACTGGACGGGCTGCAACAGGGCCTGATGGCGGCCACGCTGGGGCGGGACGGCGCCGGCCGGCCAGTTCGCAAGGCCGGCGTTATGGGGATTGTCGTCGCGGAAGGCGAAGTTCGGCCCGGCGACCCGATCGATGTCGAGCCTCCGGCCCCGCCGTTTCGCCGACTGAAGCCGGTGTGATTTAACCGGCGATCCGCACCGGCATGTGCTCGTAGCCCTTCACGAAGCTGGAGAGCACCCGCTTGGGCTCGCCGACCACCTCGATGCGATTCCAGCGCTTGAGGATTTCCTCCCAGACGATGCGGAGCTGCATCTCGGCCAGGCGGTTGCCGACGCAGCGGTGGATGCCGAAGCCGAAGGAGAGGTGCTGGCGCGGGCGGGGGCGGTCGATGATGAAGGCGTCGGGGTTGTCGATGGCGCGCTCGTCGCGGTTGCCCGAGACGTACCACATGACCACCTTGTCGCCCGCGCGGATCGTCTTGCCGCCCAGTTCGTGGTCGGCCAAGGCGATGCGGCGCATGTGGGCAAGCGGGGTCTGCCAGCGGATGATCTCGGGCACCATGCCGACGATCAGGCCCGGATCGGCGCGCAGCTTGTCGTACTGCTCGGGGTTTTCGTTCAGCGCCAGCAGGCCGCCGGTGATCGAGTTGCGGGTCGTGTCGTTGCCGCCGACGATGAGCAGGATGAGGTTGCCCAGATACTCCATGGGTTCCATGTTTCGGGTGGCCTCGGCATGGGCCATCATGGAAATCAGGTCGCTGCGGGGCTCGGCGCCGACCCGCTCGTTCCACAATCTGACGAAATAGTCGGCGCATTCCATCAGTTCGGCCCGGCGGGCCTCTTCGGACTCGACGATGCCCGAGGCCGGGTTGGCGGTGGCCACGTCCGACCAGCGGGTCAGCTTGCGGCGGTCTTCCCAGGGAAAATCGAACAGGGTGGCCAGCATCTGGGTGGTGAGTTCGATGGAGACCCGATCGACCCAGTCGAAGGTTTCGCCGACCGGCAGGGCGTCCAGGATGCCGCACAGCCGCTCGCGGATCAGCGGCTCGAGATTGGCCAGATTGTGCGGCGAGACGATCGGGCTCACCGCCTTGCGCTGGGCGTCGTGCTTGGGGGGGTCCATGGCGATGAACATCGGCAGGCGGAAGTCTTCGTTCTGGTTGACGATGGTGATGCCCCCCTGCGAGGAAAACACGCCATGGTTGGTGTCCACCGCCATGATGTCGGCATATCGGGTGACCGACCAATAAGGGCCCTGCTCATGCCCGGTGGTGTAGTGAACCGGGTCCTCGGCCCGGATGCGCTCGAAGAATGGCCACAGCGTATTGTCCCGGAATCGTTCGGGGACGGCCAGTTCGATCTCATCGAGCGGCATGGCGTAGGCCTCCGCCCTGGCGCCCTTATGGATATCGCCCGCGCCGTCGGCCATGGATTGTTTCCTCCTTGCGGTTAAGGGCCCTTGCGCTCGAAGGCGGCGCTGATGATCAGGGTCACGTCGTCGCCGACCATAGGCAGATATTTGGTCACCCCGAAATCGCCGCGCTTGATCACGCCCGTGGCGTCGAAACCGGCGGTGTAGGCGTGGCTCATCGGGTTGGCGCCCGCGCCGTGGAACTTGACGTGAAGGGTGACCGGCCGGGTCACCCCGTGCAGGGTCAGATCGCCGACGATCTCACCCTCGTCGGGCCCGGTCGCGCTGATCTGGCGCGATTTGAAGGTCAGGGTTGGGAACTTGGCGGCGTCGAACCAGTCGGCGCCCTTCAGCTCCTCATCCAGGACGGTGTTGGTGGTTTCGATCGACGCGACCGGAACGCTCACCTCCACGCTGCTGGCGGACGGATGGGCCGGGTCGATCGTCGCGGCGCCCGAGGCGTGGCTGAAATCGCCGTACCAGGTGGTAAACCCCAGGTGGGAAAGGCTGAACAGGATCCGGGTATGGGTGGGCTCGACAGCGTAGCCGCCAGGCTGGACGGCGGCGAAGTCGGGGGCGGCCATCGGGGCGCTGGCCGGCCAAGCCTGGGTGGAAACACTCATCAAGGCAAGGCTCGCGGCGCAACCGAGGCCGGTTTTGATAGGATGCATGGCGGACTTCCTTCGAAAGGCCGGCAAAAATAGGGGCGACGGGCGCGGCCCTGGTTTTGTAGAACCCCCACCATGGCCCGCGCAACACCGCTCTCCCGCAATCGCCTTCGTCCCGGAGATCGTCTCGACTCCGCGTTCATGCGGATCGGGGCGACCCGGTTCGATTTTTCCGATCCCTACCATCTGGCGCTGACTGCGCGATGGCCGGCGTTCGCCCTGACCGTCTTCGCGCTCTACGGCCTGATCACCGCGGTCTTCGCCGCCCTGTATCTGGCCCAACCGGGCTGTGTCGCCAACGCCCGGGCCGGCTCGGCCGCCGACGCCTTCTTTTTCAGTATTGAGACCCTGGCCACGGTCGGCTACGGGGAGATGGCCCCAGCCACCCTCTACGGACACCTGGTCTCCTCCGCCGAGATCGTGACGGGGATGGCCTTCACCGCCATCATGACGGGCCTGGTCTTCGTCCGCTTCTCCAAGCCCAAGGCCAAGATCGTCTATGCCGACGACGCCGTGATCACCCGCCACGACGGCCAGCCCACCTTGATGATCCGCATTGGCAATGGACGCCCGAACCTGCTGACCGACGTGAAGGTTCATCTGAACGCCCTCATCCACGAAACCACCCGCGAAGGCCAGACTTACCGGCGGGTCCAGGAATTGCGGCTCGCGCGCGCCGCCATCCCGATGTTCCCGCTCACCCAGACCCTGATGCACGGGATCGACGCGCAGAGCCCCCTGGCCGGCGTGGACGCGGAAACGCTCGCCGTGTCCGATGTCCGCCTGGTGTTGAGCATCGAAGCGCGCGATCCCGGCTTGGCGGCCATGGTCTATGATCTGCGAACCTACGACGCGTCACAGATCAGGTTTGGGATGCACTATGCCGACGCCATTTCGGAAGCCGACGATGGACGAATATCGGTGGATCTGCGGCGGATCAGTCTCATCGAGGCCGACGACCCCGTGGCGGGCGCCGCCTGAGGGGCGCGAGCGC
>JALYTR010000429.1 GCA_030854165.1 Pseudomonadota bacterium
GGCCTGGCGCGTATTGGCCGACCAGCTCACCCTGACCGGCGACCTGGGCGCCGCCGACGCCGCCTACGCCCAGCACATCCGCGCCTCGGTTCATGATCCCGTTCTCAGGCAGGCGGCCATCGCCTTGTGCGACGAGCGCCTGGCCCACGCCGAGCGCCTGTTGCGTGGCCACTTGCAGGTCTCGCCCACCGACGTCGCCGCCATCCGCATGCTCGGGGAGCTGGGCACGCGCCTGGGCCGCTACAGCGAGGCCGAGGCCCTGCTCGAGCGCTGCCTTGAGTTGGCCCCGAGCTTCACCGGCGCACGGCACAACTACGCCGTCGTGCTCTACCGGCGCCAGAAGGCGGCCAAGGCCCTCGTGCAGATCGACCGCCTTCTGGCCGAGGATCCGCGCGATCCCTCGTACCGCACGCTTAAGGCCGCCGTCCTCGCCCTCCTCGGCGATTTCGGCGCCGCGACCGAACTCTACGAGGAGATACTCGCCGAGCGCGCCGCCCAGCCGAAGATCTGGCTAAGCTATGGCCACGCCCTGCGCGCCGGCGGCCAAGCCGAAGACGCTGTGGCGGCCTACAAACGGGCGATCGCCGACGCACCGCTCATGGGCGAGGCGTATTGGAGTCTCGCCAACCTCAAGACCCATCGCTTCTCGGCCGCCGACGAGGCCGATATCCGGCGCTTCCTCGCGGACGCGCGGCTTGGTCCCGACGATCGGCTGCATCTTGCCTTCACCCTCGGCAAAATCCTGGAGGATCGCGGGGACTGGGCCGAGGCGTTCCAGAACTACGTGGCGGGCGCGGCCATTCACCGGAACCTCTATCCCTTCGATATCGCCGCGATGCGGTCGCAGACGCGCGGTTCGAAGGCCTTGTTCACCCGCGAGTTCCTCGCTGAACGCGCCGCTGGCGGCGCTCTGTCGGCGGAGCCGATCTTCATCATCGGCCTGCCGCGATCCGGCTCGACCTTGATCGAGCAGATACTCGCCAGCCACTCGATGGTGGAGGGGACCTTCGAACTTCCGGACATCATCTCCGCGGCCCGTGAGCTGGGCGGCGAGGGCATCGACGATCCGCTGGAAGCGGTCGGGCGATTTCTGGGCGCGGTCGCGGCGCTCTCTCCGGACCGGCGCCAGCGGCTCGGTGAGAAATATCTTGCGGACACGGCCGTCCACCGCAAGCTCGGTCGGCCTCGCTTCATCGACAAGATGCCCAACAATTCCCGTTACGTGGGCCTTATCCACCTCATCCTGCCGAACGCGCGGATCATCGACGCCCGGCGTCATCCGATGGCGGCCTGCTTTTCCGCGTTCAAACAGCACTTCGCGCGCGGCTACCGCTTTTCCTACGACCTCACCGACCTTGGTCTCTACTATCGCGACTATCTCGGGCTGATGGATCATTTCGACCAGGTGCTGCCCGGCCGCGTCCACCGCGTCATTTACGAGGACATGGTCGCCGATACGGAAGGACAGGTCCGCAGGCTGCTCGACTACCTTGGCCTGCCCTTCGAGGAGGCGTGCCTGCGCTTTCACGAGACCGACCGCGCCGTGCGCACCGCCAGTTCCGAGCAGGTCCGCCGCCCAATTTTTCGAGAGGGGTTGGACCAGTGGCGGCGCTTCGAACCCTGGCTTGGGCCGTTGAAGGCGGCATTGGGACCGGCCCGCGACGACTGGCGCAAATGAGCGGACGGCCGCTGAGATTCGCCGATCTTGCCCTCTACGCGGTCGCCACCTCGTTTTCGATCCGCTGGATCGCCACGGCGGCGGCGGCGGGTCCGGCGTCCCTGCCGCTGTGGCTGCTGGCCGCGGTGGGCTTCATGGCCCCGCTTGTGATCGCCACCGCCGAACTGACCTGCCGTTTCCCGGGCGACGGCGGCATCTATGCCTGGACACGCGAGACCATGGGGCCGTTCGCCGGCTTCCAGTGTGGCTGGCTCTATTGGACGTGCAACCTGCCGTTCTTTTCGGGCCTGCTCTATTTCATCATCAATGTCCTGGCCGAGGCCGCCGGGCCCGGCGGCGTAAACCTGATCAAGGATCCGGTGGTGTTCGCCGCCTTGGCGTCAGCCCTGGCCGCGACGATCGGCGGTTTGCAGCTGCTGGGCCTGGGCACGGGCAAGTGGCTGGTGAATTTTGGCGCGACGGCCACCTGCGTCCTGCTGGCCATCGTGATCGCCGCGGCCGGCGCCCTCGCCGTCGCCCACGGATCGGCCACCAATTTCGCCAGGGCTTCCTACGCCCCGCCGCTCGACGCCAACGGAGCGGCGCTGTGGGCGACGATGATGTTCGCCTTCGGCGGGCCCGAGGCGCTGGCTTTCCTGCGCGGCGATGTGAAGGGCGGCACGCGCCAGATTCTGCGCGTCCTGGCCGTCGTAGGCGTGGCGCAGACGGCCGCCTTCATGGCCGGCACGCTCGCCATCCTCCTCATATTGCGGCCCGACGAAGCCTCGCGCCTGGCCGGCGTGCCGGACGCCCTACGCCTGGGCCTCGCGCGCCTGGACCTGGGCGCCCTCGCGCCGGCGACGCTGGTCCTGCTCGCCCTGGGCTTTCTCGGCAGCTACAGCGCCTGGTTCGGCGTGGCGGCGCGCCTGCCGTTCGCCATCGGCGTCGATCGCTACCTGCCGGCCGCCTTCGGCCGCCGCGGCCCGAGGACCGGGG
>JALYTR010000430.1 GCA_030854165.1 Pseudomonadota bacterium
GCGGGGTCTCGAAGACGCCCAAGGGTCCGTTCCAGATCAGGGTCCTGGCGCCGTCCATGGCCGCCATCAGGCGCGCCACCGTGGCCGGCCCCGCGTCCAGGATGCGCTCGCCCTCGTCAACCTCGCCCAGATCCCGCACCCGCGCCGCCGCGCCCGGCGCCGCCCGCTCGGCGACCACGATGTCGATGGGCAGCAGCAGGTCGCAATGCTGCTGGCCGGCGAAGGCGACGATTTCGCGCGCCGTATCGGCCAGCTCCTTTTCGCAATAGGAGGCGCCGACCTCCCAGCCCTGGGCATAGAGGAAGGTGTTGGCCATGCCGCCGCCGATGGCCAGGGCGTCGAGTTTCAGGATCAGATTGCGCAGCAGGTCGAGCTTGGTGGAGACCTTGGAGCCGCCGACGACGCCTAGCACCGGGCGCGCGGGATTGCCCAGCGCCGCCTCCAGAGCGTCCAATTCGCGGCGCATGGCCGCCCCTGCGTAGGCGGGCAGGAGATGGGCGAGGCCCTCGGTGGAGGCGTGGGCGCGGTGGGCGGCGGAAAAGGCGTCGTCCACATAGAGATCGCCGTTCCTGGCCAGGGCGGCGGCGAAGGCCGGCTCGTTGGCCTCCTCGCCGACGTGGAAGCGCAGGTTCTCCAAAAGCAGTACGTCGCCATCCTTCATCGCCGCCACGGCCGCGATGGCGGCCGGCCCCACGCAGTCCTCGGCGAAGGCCACCGGCGCGCCGATCAGTTCGGCAAGCGGTTCGGCCAGCGGTGCGAGGCTCATCGACGCCACCCGCCGGCCCTTGGGGCGGTCGAAATGCGCCAGCAGGACAACCTTGGCGCCGCCTTCGCGCAGTGCTTCGATGGTCGGAACGGCGGCGCGCAGGCGGGTGTCGTCGGCGACCCGCCCCCGTGCCATCGGCACATTGAAATCCACCCGAACCAGGGCGCGTTTGCCCTTCACGTCGATGCCGTCCAGGGTTCGGAAGGTCATGGTTTCGAGCCCGGTCGCCGGGCGCCCCCTATCCCGCCCCGGCCATGGCCAGGGCCACATCGGCCATGCGGGTGGAGAAGGCCCATTCGTTGTCATACCAGGCCAGAACCCGAACCAGCCGGCCGCCGACCACCTGGGTCTGGGGCAGAGCGACGGTCGCCGAGGCGCCGGTGTGGTTCATGTCCACCGAGACCACCGGGTCACCGGTCACCGCCAGTATGCCGCGCAGGGGTCCCTCGGCCGCCGCCGCGCTCATCGCCGCGTTGATCTCATCGCGGGTCACCTCGCGGCCGGGGACGATCTTCAGGTCCACCACCGAGACGTTGGGGGTGGGCACCCGGATCGACGAGCCGTCGAGTTTGCCGGTCAGTTCGGGCAGGACGAGGCCCAGCGCCTTGGCCGCGCCGGTCGAAGTGGGGATCATCGCCATAGCCGCCGCGCGGGCGCGGTACATGTCGGAGTGCAGGGTGTCCAGGGTGGGCTGGTCGCCTGTGTAGGAATGGATGGTGGTCATGTAGCCGCGCTCGACGCCGCAGGTGTCGAGGAGCACCCGGGCGACGCTGGCCAGGCAGTTGGTGGTGCACGAACCGTTGGAGACCACCAGGTCCGCCGCCGTCAGGCTCTCGTGATTGACCCCGTAAACCACCGTCTTGTCCGCCCCTTCGCAGGGGGCCGAGACCAGCACCTTCCTCGCCCCGGCCGCCAGATGCGCCGCCGCCGCGTCCTTCTTGGTGAACAGGCCGGTGCATTCCAAGGCGATATCGACCTTGAGATCCTTGTGCGGCAACTGGGCCGGATCGCGGATCGCCGTCACCGCGATCCTGCCCAGGCCCACGTCCAGGGCGCCATCCGCCACGCTCACGATCCCTGGAAAGCGGCCGTGCACCGAATCGTAGCGCAGCAGATGGGCGTTCATCTCCACCGAGCCCAGGTCGTTGATCGCCGCCACCTCGATGTCGCGGCGGGCATGCTCGACGATGGAGCGCAGCACGAGCCGGCCGATACGGCCAAAGCCGTTGATCGCGACGCGGACGGGCATGGCGGAAATCCCCCTTCAAGATGACGTGTGTGGCGGGCCGTGTCGCGGTCGGCGGGCGCGAAGTCAAGGGCGCGGAAGCGGCCAGACAATGCGCTTTGCCGGATCGCCCGGCCCCAGTCTATAGTGGACTTCCTATAGTGGACGACGCCTGAGCGATGGAGCGTGCGGATGACGGCTGATGGGGGCCAAGGCGCCCAGCTCGATATGGCGATCCGACGCCTGGAGCGGGCCAGCGCCCAGCTCGAACAGCGCCTGACGCACCGCCTGGCGGAGGCCGGCGCCCAGGTCGGCGGCCTGTTCGACCGCGACCGCGCCCAGCTGGCCGCCGATCTCGACGCCTGCCGCGGCCGCCAGCGGGAGCTGGAGGAGGCCGGCGCGCAGGCGTCGCAAGCCCTGGCTGGCGCCATCGCCCAGATCCGCGCCGTCCTGGCCGAAAAGGTCGTTTAGACGCCGATGGCCCAGCTGACCGTCCAGGTGAATGGCAAACCCTACATCGTGGGCTGTGGGGACGGCGAGGAGGCGCATCTGTTGGCCCTGGCCGCCCTCATCGACGCCAAGGTCCGCGAGGCGGCGCCGGGCGGCGGGGGCCTGGGCGAGACACGGCTCATGCTGCTGGGCGCCCTGATGC
>JALYTR010000431.1 GCA_030854165.1 Pseudomonadota bacterium
CTTGTCGCCCATGACCCGGATGTGCTCCGGCCTGGGGCCGATGAAGGTGTAGCCGTGCGCCGCCACGATCTCGGCGAAGCGGGCGTTTTCCGAGAGGAATCCATAGCCGGGATGAACGGCCTGGGCGCCGGTGATCTCGCAGGCGGCGATGATCGAGGGGATGTTAAGATAGCTCTTGGCGGCCGGGGCCGGGCCGATGCACACGCTCTCGTCGGCCAGGCGCACATGCATGGCGCTGGTGTCGGCCTCCGAATGCACCGCGACGGTGGCGATGCCCATCTCCTTGCAGGCGCGGTGCACGCGAAGGGCGATCTCGCCGCGGTTGGCGATGAGAATCTTATCGAACATGTTTTGGCCCTAGCCGATCACGACCAGGGGCTCGCCGTATTCCACCGGCTGGGCGTCGGCGACCAGGAACTCCAGAATCTTGCCGGCCCTTGGGGCGACGATCGGGTTCATGGTCTTCATGGCCTCGACCAGCAGCAGGGTCTGGCCCTCGGCGACCTGGTCGCCCAGGTTGGCGAAGGGCGGCGAGCCGGGCTGGGCCTGCAGATAGACGGTGCCGACCATGGGCGATTTGACCACATCGCCTACCCGTGGCGGTTCGGCCGCTGGACCCGCCGCGGTGGTGACGGCGGGAGGGGCCGGGAGGGCGGTGGCCGGCGCCTGGGCATGGAGCGGGGTCGCCGGGGCCAGGGTGCGGACCACCCGCACCTTCAGGCCCTCGCGCTCCACCTCGATTTCAGAAAGGCCAGCCTCACTGAGGATGGCGGCCAGTTCGCGCACCAGCCGGGCGTCGAAGAGGTCGGCGGGGGCCTTGGGATTGGGCATGTAATTGGTCAGCCTTGCTGTTGTCGCCGCGCCGGTTCGCTCGCCGAGACCAAGGTGCACGCGGCCTCGACGGCCAGTTCATAACTCGCCACGCCAAAACCGCTGATCACCCCGGTGGCGGCGAGAGAAACATAGGATCGCCGGCGGAAACCGTCCCGCGCGGCCGGATTGGAAAGATGGCACTCGACGATGGGGATGGCGAGCGTCTTCAGCGCATCCAGCAGGGCGATGGAGGTGTGGCCATGGCCGGCCGGGTTGATCACCAGGGCGGCGGCTTCCACGCGCGCCTCCTGCACCCAGTCGATCAGTTCGCCCTCATGGTTTGTCTGGCGAAAGACGATGGCCGCCCCGTGCGCCCCGGCGCGCGCCTCGCAAAGCTCGCGGACATCGTCCAGGGTCCGGCGGCCATAGATTTCCGGCTCGCGGACGCCCAGCAGATTGAGGTTGGCGCCGCTCAGCACATAGATCGGTTTCGCCATTCCGTCCCGCCGGCCACTCTGCAACCCCTTGTAACGTTCGCCGGGCGGGGTAACAAGTTCGCGCCATGCGCCTGAGCGTGAACGGTGACGAGCGGAGCTTCGAGGGCGTCGGCGATCTGTCCGCCCTGGTCGCGGCGCTGGGCCTGGATCATCGCAAGGTCGCGGTCGAACGCAACCTCGAGATCGTGCCGAGGTCGACCTATGCGGCGACGAGTTTGTCGGAGGGCGACCGGATCGAGATCGTGCACTTCATCGGAGGCGGTTAGCCCATGGACGGATCGGCTACTCTGGATGACGATAGCTGGACGGTGGCCGGGCGGACTTTCCGTTCGCGCCTTATCGTCGGCACCGGCAAATACAGGGACTATGCCCTCAACGCCGCGGCGGCCGAGGCGGCGGGGGCGGAGATCGTCACCGTGGCCCTGCGCCGGGTGAACCTCTCCGATCCCAGCCAGCCGATGCTGGCCGATTTCGTCAAGCCCGAGCGCTTCACCTATCTGCCCAACACCGCCGGCTGCTTCACCGGCGAGGAGGCGGTGCGCACCCTGCGGCTGGCCCGCGAGGCCGGCGGCTGGGATCTCGTCAAGCTTGAGGTGCTGAGCGACGGCAAGACCCTCTATCCCGACATGGAGGAGACCCTCCGGGCGCTCAAGCTGCTGGTGGCCGACGGGTTTTCGGTCATGGTCTACTGCAATGACGATCCGGTCTATGCGCGCAAGCTGGAGGAGGCCGGGGCGGCGGCCATCATGCCGCTGGGGGGCCTGATCGGCTCGGGCCTGGGCATCCAGAACCGGCTCAACATCCACCTCATCGTCGAAGCGGCCAAGGTCCCGGTCCTGGTGGACGCCGGGGTCGGCACGGCCTCGGACGCCACGGTGGCGATGGAGCTCGGCTGCGACGGCGTGCTGATGAATACGGCCATCGCCGAGGCCCACGATCCGATTCGCATGGCCCGCGCCATGAAGCACGCGGTGATCGCCGGGCGCGAGGCCTATCTCGCCGGCCGCATGCCCCGGCGCCTCTACGCCGAGGCCTCCTCGCCCATGGCGGGACTGATTTAGGGGGCGTGCCTCACCGCTCGTGCAGGGCCTCGCTGGATTTGCGGGCCAGCGGCGAGAGAAGGTAGTTGATGATGGTGCGGCGGCCGGTGCGGATCTCGGCGGTGACCGACATCCCCGGCAGCAGGGGCTCGCGGCGGCCGTCGATGGTCATGGCGGCGCGGTCCAGGCTGATTCGCGCCGCATAGGTCGGCGAGGCGGCGGTGGGCGCCTGAGGCGCGGGCTCGCCGCCGCTGTCGTCGGCTCGCCGGTCGGCGGCGGCCACC
>JALYTR010000432.1 GCA_030854165.1 Pseudomonadota bacterium
GCTCTGGCTCGCGTTGCCGCGGCGCCCGAACCGTTCGATGCGGCGGAGGCCAGGCGGCGGTTCGACGCGGCCCTGGGCGATCGGTGGGCGGCGTGAGCGAGGCTCATCAACTCCAGATCGACTTCGAGGCCGCCGACGTCGCGGCCGAATGCGGCGACGCCCTGATCGTCGATCTGGATGGCTATGAGGGACCGCTGCATGTGCTCCTGGCCCTCGCCCGTGGCCAGAAGGTCGATCTTCTGAAGCTTTCGGTGACCCGGTTGGCCGACCAGTATCTCGCCTTCGTCCGCGAAGCGCGGACCCGGCGTTTCGCCCTGGCGGCGGACTATCTGGTCATGGCCGCGTGGCTCGCCTATCTGAAATCGCGCCTGCTGCTGCCCAGGCCCGAACGGGCGGCCGAAGACGAGGCGCCGCCGGAGGCGGTCGCCGCGCGCCTGGCCTTCCGCCTCGCCAGGCTCGGCGCCATGCGCGACGCGGCCGAGGCGCTCAAGGGGCGGCCGATCCTGGGTCAGAGCGTCTTCGCGCGCGGCGATCCACAGGCCATCCGTATCGTTTCCCACAGCCGCCTGGAGGGCGACCTCTTTGGCCTGATGGCCGCCTATATCGGCCAGAAAAAGCGCCAGCGCGACCGCCGCTATCGGCCCGCGCCGCTCCAGGCCTATCGCCTGGACGACGCGCGCGAACGCCTTCGCGGCCTGCTGCCGGAGCTGGGACGCTGGACTCCCCTCAGCGGAGTCGCTCCGCCAGCCGACGAGGCCGGACCGAGCCCCGCGTCATGCCTTGCCTCGACCTTGTCGGCCAGCCTGGAACTGGTGCGGGAGGGCGATCTGGAGGCGCGCCAGCTCGATCGGTTCGCCGAGGTCTATCTGCGGGCGCGCAAGGCGGCGGCCTGAGCGTGTCCGACGCCGCCGAGCGCATGATCGAGGCTCTCCTGTTCGCCGCCGCCGAGCCGCTGAGCGAGAGCGATCTGGCCGCTCGCCTGCCGCACGGCGCCGACGTCGGCCCCGCCATCGAGGCTTTGCAAGTCCGCTATGCCGATCGCGGGGTCGAGCTGGCCCGCGTGGCTGGCCGCTGGCGTTTTCAGACGGCGCCCGACCTGGCCTTTCTGATGAGCGAGGAGCGCGAGGAGCCGCGCCGCCTCTCACGCGCCGCCCAGGAGACCCTGGCCATCGTCGCCTATCACCAACCGGTCACCCGCGCCGATATCGAATCGATCCGCGGCGTGCAGGCCAGCCGCGGGACCTTGGACGTACTGCTGGAACTGGGCCTGGTGCGCATGCGCGGCCGGCGCCGGACGCCCGGCCGCCCGATCACCTACGGCACCACCGATGGCTTTCTGGAGCATTTCGGCCTTTCCGGTCTGGCCGACCTGCCCGGCGCGGCCGAGATGAAGGCGGCCGGACTTCTCGACCTCGACCTGCTGGCCGATTTTCATCCACCCGATCCCAACGCCGGGTTCATCGACGAAGACCCGCTCGAAGAGGATGAAGCGGCGGAGTTCCATCGCGACTATCTGATCGACGAGGAAGGACCACCGACGGATCGTTAGCCGCCGCCCAGTCTTCTCGTTGGCGCTCTTCTCATTGGCGTTGCGCCCGGCGACCGCCTATATTGGAGCGGCGTGTCGCGGCCAAACTGGCCGCCGAGGCGTCCAGCGAGCGACGGAACCAGGAACCAATCCGCGTTCCAAGCTCTTCCGGTCGTTCGAGAGGAGAGAAGATCATGGGCGGACTGGCTCCCTGGCACATCATCCTGCTGGCGGTCGTGGTGCTGCTGGTGTTCGGCGGCCGCGGCAAGCTGTCGGGCCTGATGGGCGACGCCGCCAAGGGCATAAAGGCTTTCAAGGAAGGCCTGAAAAACGATGAGCCGCCGCCGCCGGCCGCGCCGACTCAGCCGCTGCCGCGCGCCGAAGCGGAAAAAGACCCAATCGTTCGCTAGCAGGCTCGCCACGCGGCCCGTCCTTTTCGGGCGCGGGTCCCTGACTTCAAGAGAACCCGACACCGATGTTTCCCGAAGGCCGGATTCTCGATTTCGTGATTGTCGGCGTGATCGCTCTCATTGTGGTGGGCCCCAAGGACCTGCCGGTGCTCATGCGCAAGGTCGGCCAGTTCGTGGCCAAGATGCGCGCCATGGCCGCCGAATTTCGCGCCAGTTTCGATGAGATGGCTCGCCAGTCGGAGCTCGACGACCTGCGCCGCGAGGTCGAGGCCATGCGCAAGGGCGAGCCGTTGAAGGCCGCGGTGGGGCTGGGCGCGGATTCCGAGACGGCGCGGGTCTTCGAGGACATCCACGCCGGCCTGCGCGGCGACGAGCCGCCATCCCACCCGGCCATGGACTATCAATATCCGGCCGGTTCCGAGCCCGCGCCGTCCGATGCCACGTCCGCGCCGCCCGAACCGCCCGAACCGGGCACGCGTGAATCGGCCAAGCTCGAGCCGGTCACGCCCAAGGCGCCGTCTTGAGTCTGCCTCACGATGAAATCGAGATCGAGGCGTCGCGGGCCCCGCTTCTCGACCATCTGATCGAACTGCGCCGGCGGCTGATCGTCTGCGCCGTCGCCCTGGCGGTCGGATTCGCGATCTGTTTCGGGTTTTCCCGCGACATCTACATTTTCCTGCTCCATCCCTTCGAGG
>JALYTR010000068.1 GCA_030854165.1 Pseudomonadota bacterium
CGACGATCAGGCGGCTCATCGCACCGAACTCCAGGGGTGACTCAACAGCACGGCGCAGTTGATCAATCCAACAAGCGAGTAGGTCTGCGGATAGTTCCCCCAAAGGGCGCCGTCGCTGAGGCTCACGTCCTCCGAGAGCAGGCCAGCGTGATTTCGCCTCGCCAGCATTTCCTCGAACAGGCGCCGCGCTTCTTCGGTCTCCCCGATCAGATAGAGACCCTCGATGAACCAGAAGGTGCAGAAATTGAACGCCGTCTCGGGCGTTCCGAAGTCGTCCGGCAGATCGTAACGCAGCAGATAGGGACCGCGCCGCAAATGCTTTTCGATCGCCTTCAGCGTATCGCGGTGGCGAGGGTCATCGGGCGTGAGGAAGCGCAGATCGACCAGTTGCGTCAGGCTGGCGTCCAACTCCTCGCCGCCGAAGGTGGCCGCGAAGTGCCCGACCTCGGCGTTCCACGCCCGCTCTTCGATCGTGGCCCGGATGACATCGGCCCGACCGCCCCAGAAGGCCGAGCGCGCGGCGAGCCCCAGCTTCTCGGCCGCCTTGGCCAACCGGTCGCAGGCCGCCCAGCACATGGCCGCCGAATAGGTGTGCACCGCGGCGCGGGTGCGCAGCTCCCAAAGGCCGGCGTCCGGCTTTTCGAACACCGCGAAGGCCCGTTCGCCAACCCGCTCAAGCACTTCGAAATCGGCGTGGGTGGCGGGACGAAGCAGGCGTTCGTCGAAAAAGGCCTGGACGTTGGAAAGCACGATCTGGCCGTAGACGTCGTGCTGGATATGCTCGTGGGCTTGGTTGCCCACCCGCACCGGGCCCATGCCGCGGTACCCTGGCAAGGAGGTGACGATCCGCTCGGTAAGGATCGGCTCGTAGCCGACACCATAGACGGGCTGGATGTGTCCGCCGTTGGCGGCATCGACGATGTTGCGCAGATAGCCCAGATAGTTCTCAAGAATATCCACCGCCCCAAGCCGGTTGAGCGCCTGCACTACATAATAGGCGTCGCGGATCCAGCAGTAGCGGTAGTCCCAGTTTCGGCCGCTGCCCGGCGATTCCGGGATCGAAGTCGTCAGGGCCGCCACGATCGCCCCGGTTTCCTCATAGGCGCACAGCTTCAGGGTGATGGCGGCGCGGATTACCGCCCCCTGCCATTCGAGGGGGATGGCCAGGGTGCGCACCCATTCGCGCCAGTAGGCGCCGGTGTCTTCCAGCATGGTGTTGGCGGTGGAAAGCACCTCGCCCTGGAACGGCTCGTCCGGACCCAGGAAGAAGGCGATCGGCTCCTCGAGGCGAAAAGTTCGCTCCTCCAGGACATGGGAGACCGGGACATTGGTGGTCAGCCGCAGGGTCACGTCCTGGGCCGCATAGCGGATATGGTTCGATCCGGACGTCACCGGCGCTGGGGCGGCGCCCCAGTTCACGGTCGGGCGAAGGCGGATGGTGATGCGTGGCGAGCCCGCCAGAGGGCGAACTAGTCTTATGAACGAGGTGGGCCGATAGCCTCGGCCGTAGAGGCGAAAGCGCGGCGCGAAGTCGATGATCTCGGCGCGGGCGCCGGACTGATCGGTGATCTCGGTGCGCAGAATGGGCGTATTGCGCAGATAGGCTTGCCGAGTCTGGACGGCGCCGGCGAGATCAACAGACCAGAATCCCATCCCGCCCTCGGGATCGCCATCGTCGGGGTCGGCGCCATCCAACAGGCTGGAGAACAACGGATCGCTGTCCACCTTGGGCGCGCAGCACCAGACGAATCGGCCCCTTCGGTCGATGAGCGCGCTGATGGAGGAATTGCCGATGGGCGCGAGATCGAGGTCGCGCATCGCTCAGCGCGCCACCAACGCACGCCGCAGCCAGCTCTGCGCCGCCGCCACGTCGGCAAGCGCGAACAGCGCCGCCGTGGGGCGACGAGGTCCGACAATGACCCCATAGCCGCCCAGAGCGCGCGCCGCCCCGAAGCCGTGCTCGTCGGTCAGGTCGTCGCCCAGAAAGACGGGCATGGAACCGGCGAACGGCGCCTCGGTCATGAAGGCCGCCACCGCGCCGCCCTTGTCGGGGCCGTGCGACTTGAGTTCGACGACCATGTCGCCTTCCTGAACAATCAATCCCAGATTCGCCGCGAGCCGACGCGCGAGATCGCGACAGGCCTCTTCCGTGGCGGGCGCGCGGCGGTAATGCAGCGCCGCGGCGACCCCCTTGTCCTCCACCAGGAGACCGTGATCGGCCCTGGCAAGAGCGCGGAAGGCCTGCAGGGCTTCGCCGATCCGCGCGCCGTCGCCGGCCGTGACGATCCGACCGTCGGCCGTCCGGCGAACCAGGCCGTGGACGGCGGCGATGGCGGCGACCCGTCCTTCTAGCACCCGGTCCAGATCGCCCAGGGCGCGTCCGCTCACCACCGCCAGCCGTCCTCCCAGCGCTCCGGCCAGGGCGTCCAGGAGCCGGCGCCGCGAGATGTCCGGCTTCACCGCATCCGGTGTTGACTCCATGGGCGCGAGAGTGCCGTCGAGGTCGGCGAAGAGCGCGATTTCCGCCAAGCGCGGAACCGGCGGCGCGGGCAACGGTCTATCAAGAACACTGAATAGCGCCGCCGATGTCATGAGTCCTGTTTCTCCCCCCGAAACACGACGAGACAACGCCGCGATGAGCCGTTCGATCCGCCGGCGCGGTCGCTTCACCCTTCAATCACCACCGATACCGACCGATCCGAACTCGGTCCCGGTATGGCCGCAATCCTGCCGCCCAAGCGCTGGAAATCAATATCCACGCACGCGCCGCCGACGGCCAATCCCTTGAGCGATAATTGGTCCACGCCAGCTGGCAGAATAGGACGGACCAATCGGACTTCACCGCGTTCCGCGTCGATGGAGAGCCCCAGGCAAGCCTGCAGCATCATGAATGTCGAACCCGCCGCCCAGGCCTGTGGCATGCAGGCGACTGGATAGGCGATGGGCGCCTCGTCCGGTTGTCGCACAAAGCCGCACAGCAATTCGGGCATGCGCATCTCAAAGCTCTTGGCCGCCTCGAACAGGTCGAAAAGGAGCTTGGCCGCCCCTGCGCGCTCCCCATAGCGGGCCATGCCCGACACCGCCAGAGCCGTATCGTGCGGCCAGATCGAGCCGTTGTGGTAGCTCATCGGGTTGAAGCGTGTCGTCCCCACCGCCAGGGTCCGGATGCCCCAGCCGCTGTCGAACTTGGCCGAGAGCAGACGTTGGATGACCCTGGCGGCGCGTTCGGCGCTCGGCAATCCGACGAAAAGCAGATGACCGGCGTTGGACGCCTGAGGGCCGCAAACATCGCCCTCGCCGTCGATGGCCAAGGCGTAGAAGCCGCGCCGCTCCATCCAGAAACGGGCTTCCACCATTTCCCGCATCGTTTCTGCCCGCGCCAGCCACCCGTCGGCTCCAGCTTCTCCCAACCTGCCCGCCATGAACGCCATGGCCCGCCAAGCCGCGAAGGCGTAACCCTGAACCTCCACCAAGGCGATCGGGCCGGCGGCGAAACGTCCGTCGTCGTGGAAGACCGAATCGATGCTGTCCTTCCACCCCTGGTTGGAAAGACCGCTGTCGGCGCCTCGGGCGTAGTCGATCAGGCCATCGCCGTTCGAATCGCCGAAATCATCCAGCCATCGAACCGCCGCCAGCAGGGCCGGCCACAGCCGGCGGATCAAGGCCATGTCGCCGGTGCGTCGCAGGTAGGCGCCGGCGAGCGCGACGAAGAGGGGGGTGGTGTCGACGCCGCCATAGTAGAGGCCGAATGGAATTTCCTTCATGGCCGCCATCTCGCCGCGCCGCGTCTCATGCATGATCTTACCCGGCGCTGCGTCGCCGAAGGCGGAGCGTTCCTTGGCCTGACGCCCGGCAAGGTAGGTCAGCACGCCCTTGGCCAGCGAGGAGTCCAGCCACAGCATCTGCCAGGCGGTTATGATGCCGTCGCGTCCGAAAGGCGTCGAGAACCAGGGAATCCCCGCGTAGGGATAAAGGCCGGTGGGAAGGGCGGTGGTAAGGACGGCCACGTCGGCGCGCGATTGCTCTAGCCAGGCGCCGAAGGCGCCGTCGGCCGCGGTCAGCCGCGCGCCGCGATCCTTCACCTCGCGAACAACGCGCCGGGCGCCGCCGATGGCGTCCACGAAGCGATCTCTGACCGGCGTTTCAGTCTCGCCGGGACCTGCCTCCACGTAGAGATCCATGCGCTTGCTCGGCGCGACGGCGAACATGAAGTCGGCTCTTGCCGCCGTGAGCCGCCAGGGAGGCTCGGAGAAGGTCACCGCGGCGGCGCGTTCGACGCCGTCGAGGCCCAGATAGCCGAATACGACACCCCGTCCGGTCAGGCGCGGGGCGGCCAGGGCGCCGCGCGCCGGGCGTCGCATGCCGCGCACCTCGAACATGTCGCGAAAGTCGGCGGCGTATTCGAAGGCGATAGGCAGCATCACCTCGTCCAGACCGAAGTTGGTCAGCCTCAGGCGTTCGAACAAGCGCCCGCCGTGAAGACAGCGCTTGCGCTCCATATGGATGACTCCCCGCGGCGTCGCCCGCCCGCCCACCGGCGGCAGGGCCAGATTGGCGCCGTTGAAGGTGAAGTCGGCGTTGTCGCGCGACAGGCCGAAGCTGAGTTTCGAGGGCCGCTTCTCGCCGATCAGCAGACGGAAACGCGACAGGATGCGGGTGTCGTTGCTGAACAGGCCGTCGGCGCCGCCCAGCACGTCGCCCCAGGCATCGGCCACCAGAAAGGTGTCGCCATCCTTGATCGATAGCAATTGCCCAAGATCGTCGGCGGGAGGGGCCTCGTCGGGGTCCGAAACGGCGGGTCCAGCGAGATCCATGACGCCAGGGGGTTAGGCGCTCTGAGCGAACGCCGGCGCTTTGTCGGCCTCCGGTTGATTCGAGGCAAGGTCCGGTGCGAAGGGCAGACGCGCCAGCCGGTCGGCGTAAAGGTCGAGGTATCCCCTGGCCATCGCGGTGGCTGAAAACCGCCGGTCGAAACGGCGCCGCACTTCCCGCCGGTTCAGGCTCTGCGCGGCGCGAACCGCCGCGACGGCCTCGTCTTCGCCATCGACCACGAAGCCGGTGATCCCGTCATCGACGACCTCCGGCGCCGCGCCATGGCGATAGGCGATCACCGGCGTCCCGCACGCCATGGCCTCGATGGCCACCAGCCCAAAGGGCTCGGGCCACTCGATGGGAAAGAGCAAGGCTTCGGCGCCGCCGAGGAAATCAGATTTATCGACGTCGTTTATCTCCCCGATGAACTCGATCAGAGGGTGATCGAGAAGCGGGCGAATCTCCTCCTGGAAATAGACCTTGTCGGCGGCGTCCACCTTGGCGGCCATCTTCAGGGGCAGGCCCAGGCGCTTGGCGATGGCGATCGCCCGGTCGGGCCCTTTTTCCGGCGACATGCGGCCCAGGAAGGCGAGGTAGCCGCGTGGGTTGGGCTCGAAGCGATAGAGAGACTTGGGAAAGCCGTGATAGACGGTGCCCGCCCAGTTGGCGAACGGCAGGGCGGTGCGCTGCGAATCCGAGATCGACACCAGCGGGTATTTCGGCCAGCGGCGGTAGACCTCGGGAAGATCCTTAATGTCGAGACGGCCATGAAGGGTCGTGAGGGTGCGCGAGGCCGTGGCTTCGAACATTGGAAAGTGAATCATATCCACGTGGAAGTGG
Organism: Pseudomonadota bacterium; assembly: GCA_030854165.1. Classification (GTDB taxonomy): domain Bacteria; phylum Pseudomonadota; class Alphaproteobacteria; order Caulobacterales; family Caulobacteraceae; genus Acaudatibacter. Next base: position 5,653 of record JALYTR010000068.1, read on the forward strand.
ATGATGTCGAAACGCTCCTGCAACCGGCGCACCTCGCTCAGCATGGACAGATGGGCGGCCAGATCGGACTTGAGAGGGGCGGGATCGAGGCGGATGGCCTGATCGCGAACCGGCACCAGTTCGGCCCGCGTCTGGGCCTCGGCGCTCGAAAACAAGGTCACCTCATGGCCCAGATCGACCAAGGCGTCGCACAAATGGGCGACCACCCGCTCGGTGCCCCCATAGAGCCTGGGGGGAACGGCTTCATAAAGAGGGGCGACTTGAGCAATTCTCACTGGGAACTCCACTTAAGGTGCGCGGCTGACCCTGCAAGAGGCGTTTCAAGGCCGTTTTGTTCCCTCGTCAGGGCGGAAATCCGCCGGCCCGGCTGAGGGACGACACCGGCGGTTTGCCGATCCTCTCGCCGATCCAGCGGGCGGTGGCGACAAGGGCGGCGACGTCCAGGCCGGTCTCGAAGCCGGCGCGATGGAGCATGTAGGCCAGATCCTCGGTGGCGACGTTGCCGGTCGCGTCCGGCGCGAAGGGACAGCCGCCCAGGCCGCCGCAACTGGCGTCCAGAACATCGACCCCCGCCTCGACGCTGGCGAAGGCGTTGGCCAGGGCCGCGCCGCGGGTGTCGTGGAAGTGCATGCGCAGACGCGCGGCGGGGGCCGCGAGGCGGACCGCCTCGATCCGCTCACGCACGGTCCACGGGTCGGCGACGCCGATGGTGTCGCCCAGGGCGATTTCCCCGACGCCCAGCGCGGCGGCCTCGCAGACGATGGCGACCACCTGGTCGGTCGAAACCTCGCCGTCGAACGGGCAACCGAAAGCCACGGAAATGGTGAGGGAAATCGGCGGGCCGCCGCCGCTCCGGCGCCGCGCCACGATGGCCGCCAGACTGGCCACCTGCTCGGCGACGGAGGCGCCCTGATTGCGGATGCCGAAGGCGTCGGTGGCGCAGACAACGACGTTGGCCTCGTCGCAGCCGGCCGCCACCGCCCGCGCCCAGCCGCGCTCGTTGAGCACCAGGCCGATGCGCGAGCGCCCCGCTGCCGGGGGCAGGGCGGCCATGATTTCCTCCGCGCCGGCCATCTGCGGGACGCGGCGCGGGTTGACGAAGGAAACCACCTCGATCCGCCGCGCCCCGCACGCTTCAAGCCGCTGGATGAATTCAACCTTTTCAGAGGTTTGGAGGATCGCCGTTTCGTTCTGCAACCCGTCGCGCGGGCCGACCTCGACGATCTGGATGGCGCGGCTCATGGAGAGACCCTTTCTGGCGGCGGCCGGTAGAGTCTCAGTATGTCGGCGTGGTTGTTGGAATAGTCGAGGCCCGCCCCTTCGCCGACCCGAAAGGTGGTCGCCCCGTCGCGGGCGAGGGCGGCGTGGAAGGCGCCGTCCAGACGGCCCTCGACGATGGCGGGGCGACCCTCGGCGATGGCGGCGGCGGCGTCCTCGGCGTCGCCCAGTTCGGTGGCGGTTCCCAGGAGGAAGACCAGGCTCGGCTCCTCATAGCCGGCTACCGTGACGGGGCCTGGAGAGATGCCCTGGCTGGGGCTCAGGCCGGCGGCGGCGAGGGCCTTGGCGGCCCGGCTGGAGAGCCACAGGGGACGAAGCGAGGGGACGAAGGCGCCGGCGAGAACACCGTGGGCCAGGACGGCGAGAACGATGGTGATTCCGGCAGCGCGCGGAGTGCTTCCGGAGAGAAGCTGGAGTGCCCCCGTGCAGCCTGCGGCGAGAAAGAGGGCAGCCGCCAGCCAGCCCCAGGTCGCGCCGCTCCAATCGTGCAGTCTGGCCATGGCCAGCGGCGCGGCGGCGGCGAAAACAAGGCCGGCGAAAACGACCGCAATCGCCCCGACGGTCCGGCTCACCCGGCCCACCGGCTCGGCGAGCGCGCGGGCCATCAGCCAGGCCAGGGCGCCGTAGAGCGGCAGGGTGTAGTGGACGAGCTTGGTGGGCGCGGCCTCGAACACCAGCCAGGTGGGGACGAGCCAGCAGAGGGCGAAGCGGACCGCCGGCTCGGCGCGGGCCCGCCAGGCCGCCACGGCCCCGGCCGGCAGCAGCAGGCAGGCGGGGAAGATGAGGACGGGCAGGAGGACGAGGTAGAAGCCCGGCGGGGCGCCGTGGCCTTCCTGGTCGCCCAGCAGCTTGGGGGCCAGGTCGCCGCCCGCCGCCGCGCCCCAGAAGGCTCCGTCGCTGGCCACTGTGATGGCCATGGCCCAGGGCCCCACCACCGCCAGGAGGAAGATCAGGCCCCACCCCCAGCCCAGGGTCTTCAGCCACGCCACGCGGCGGTCCCACAGGCACAAGGCCGCCAGGGTCAGAGCGACGACCATCGGCCCGATCGGCCCCTTGATCAGAACCGAGAGGGAGAGACCGAGCCAGAAGAGGCCCTTGCTGCGCCAGCCGGCCGGCGGTCCCTCCCGGGCGGCCAGGTAGAGCCGCGCCAGGGCGGCCATGGCCAGGGTCACCACGCCGCACAGCACCGCGTCGGTGGCGGCGATGGCCGCCTCGGTGGAGAGCATGAAGCTCGCCCCCAGCAGGGCGCCGGCTATGAGCGAGCCGGCCGGCCGCAGAAAGGCCGCGGCGCCCCAGGCGCAGGCGGCGGCAGCCAACATGGCGCCCAGCAGCGAGGGAACGCGCCAGGCCCAGATCTGGCGGTCCTCGACGTGGCTGAGCGTGGCGACCGACGCTGCCTGCAGCCAGTAGATCCCCACCGGCTTCTTGTACCTGGGCGTATCCTGGAAGCGGATGTTGACGAAGTCGCCGCTCTCCAGCATCTGGGCCGAGGCCTGGGCGAAGCGCGCCTCGTCGCGGTCCAGTGGCGGCAGGGCGATGAGGCCGGGCAGGCCGGCGATGAGGGCGACGATGGCCGCCAGCAGCGGCCCGCGCCAGCCTCGTCCCCAGCCATCCAGGCGGTCCTCGAAAGTCATGGGCCCGTTGTTAGCATGAACTTTGGAAACCCGGCTTTTCGGTTATGAGAGGCCATGACGCCCGGCCCGCCGCCTCCCGACATCTCCATCGTCGTCCCGGTCTTCAACGAGGAAGGCGCCGCCGCGCCCCTGGCCCGCGAGATCGCCGCCGCCTTCGCCGGCGAGGCCTTCGAGATCGTCTTCGTCGATGACGCCGGCGCCGACGGCACGCGTGCCGCCCTCGCCGCCCTGGCCGGGGAAATCCCCCAGCTTCGCGTCCTCGCCCACCGCCGCAACGCCGGCCAGAGCCGGGCCATCCGCACCGGCGTCGCTGCCGCCCGCGCGCCCATCGTGGT
>JALYTR010000069.1 GCA_030854165.1 Pseudomonadota bacterium
CAGACGTGGCAGAGGTGGCCGGTCATGCCCAGCCTCTGACGCGTCACATGCACGAACCCGAACACCGGGGCCCCGACGCCGGGCTTCTGCTCCTGGACAAGGTCGGTCAGGCCGGGGAAATCGCGCGACGGCGCCAGGTCGAAGGCGCTCTCGCCGGTCCAGGAAACCGACCACGGCACGTTTTCGCCGATGCGCCAGCGGGCCTGAGCGTCTTCGCGCCTCATCGACCGGGACAGGCCCATCCCTCACCCCTCAGTGGCGCCAACCGAGGCGGCCGGGGGCGATGGGCGCGCCGGCCGCGGACACCGCCAGGCCCGCGATCCTCGTGAACCAGCCCACCGAGGCTACAGCAACGCCGAGCCTCTGGACAGCCCGTGCGAAGGCCTCGGCCGAGCCGGGATCCACGGCGCAGACGAGGGCGTAGTCATCTCCGCCGGTCGCCAGGGCGAGGCGGGCGGCGGCCGGGTCGCCCTGCCCGGCCAACCACGCGGCGGCGGGCGCCGAGAGGGGAAGCAGATCCAGGTCGAGGGCCAGACCCAGGCCGCTGGCTTCGGCGACGTGGCCGGCGTCGGCGAGCAGGCCGTCGGAAACGTCGGCGGCGGCGCCGGCGTGATCGCGCAGAGCCTGGCGCAGACAAAGCAGCGGCGTCGGCAGGCGGTAGCGGGCCGCCAGCCACCCGTCGGGGTCGGCGATCTCGCCCCTCGCCGCTCTAAGCCCCAGCCAGCCATCGCCGATAGGGCCACGGACGATCAGCGCATCGCCCGCCCGCGCGCCCGAGCGAAGGACCGCGCCACCCGCCGGGGTCCAGCCGAGCACGGTGGCGCAAACCGTCAGCGGGCCGGGGCTCGAAACCGTGTCGCCGCCCAGCAGGGCGAGGCCGAACGCCTCGCCGTCGGCGGCCAGGCCCTGGGCGAAGGCTTCGCGCCACGCGCCGTCGCGATCGTCGGGCCAGGCGGTCATCAGAAAATAGCCGAACGGCTCGGCCGCCTTGGCGGCGAGGTCCGAAAGCGCGGCGCGGATCAGACGCCGGGCGACGATCCCCGGCGATTCCCCGGCCAGGAAATGGACCCCCTCCACCATGGCGTCCTTGGAGATCACCAGATCGAATCCGGGGCGGCCCGGAAGGACGGCCGCGTCGTCCATCAGACCCAGGGCGCGCGGATCGCCCAAGGTCAGGGGGCGAAGGCGCGCGATCCAGGCGAACTCGTCAGGCGGGTCGCTCATCGCGGGCGATCGCATCGAGGGCGGCGTTGACGAAGCCGGGCTCGGCGCCGTCGAAAAAAGATTTGGCGATCTCGACATATTCATCGATCACCACTTCGCTGGGAATGTCGGCCCGTCGCATCAGTTCGAAGGTCCCCGAACGCAGGATGGCGCGCGCCGTGGCGTCGATGCGACCCAGCCGCCAACCGCTCGACAGGCGACGGATGATGGCCTTGTCGATCTCGCCTTGAGCGTCCACCACCCCGGCCACCAGATCGGCGAAGAAGGTCTCGTCAGCTCCAGCCAGGGGGACGCCGGCCAAAGAAGCGCCGGAGGGGGCGTCGCCCTCGATGTCGCGGTCGAAACGGTGATCGTGGAATTCGCGCACCACCGCCTGCGCGCCGATCCCGGACACCTCCATCTGATAGAGGGCTTGGACGGCGGCCAGGCGGGCCACCGAGCGGGTCTGGCGGGCCGGGCGGCTCATGGCGCGGCGCCGGCCAGACGACGCTTGATCGCGATCATCTCCAGGCAGGCGCGCGCCGCACCGCCGCCCTTGTCGCCTTCGGAAACCCGCGCCCGCGCCCAGGCCTGGGCCTCATCCTCGACGGTGAGGACGCCATTGCCGATGGCCAGGGCCTGTCCAACGGCCAGAGCCATCAGACCGCGCGCCGACTCGTTCGAGACGATCTCGAAATGGTATGTCTCGCCGCGAATCACGCAGCCCAGGGCCACGTAACCGTCGAATGGCGCCGCGCCGGCCTGCGCCATGGCGATCGCGGCGGGGATCTCCAGAGCCCCGGGCACGCTCGCCACCGTGTGTTCGGCCCCGAAAGCGGTCAGCACATCGCCGGCGCCCTTTAGAAGTTCGTCGGCCAGATCGTCGTAGTACCGCGCCTCGACGACCAGGACACGCAGGGGGCGATCATCCATTGTCGGACCCGTTGGACTGAGCGGTTTCGGGTCCCATGGGCCGCCAGCCGACGATCCGCAGCCCATAGCCGTCCAGGGCCGCCGGGCGGACCGGCCGACTGGCCAGCAGGATCATGTCGCGCACGCCCAGATCGAGCAGGATCTGTGCGCCCAGGCCATAGTCGCGCAGGGCGTTGCCGCGGTTTTCCTCCGCCCGCATGCCGCCGTAACGTTCGGAAAGCCAGGAAGGGCTGGGATCGTGCAGGAAAACAGCCACGCCCGCGCCATCGTGGTCCGCCAGGCGCTTGAGCGCCTCTGGGACATAGTCGCGGCGCGCCTCGGTGTGGCCCAGCATGTCGGCGGCGAAATCGACCCGGTGCATGCGCACCAGGGTGGGGGTGTCGGCCTCGATCCTCCCCCTGGTCAAGGCGAGGTGTTCGGTCCCGTCGATGGTGTTGCGATAGATGACCATCCGGAAATGGCCGCCATAGGTGGAATCGAACGGTGTCTCCAGCACCCGCTCCACCTGGCGCTCGGTGCGTCGGCGATAGGCGATCAGGTCGGAGATGGTGCCGATCTTCAGGCCATGAAGCTGGGCGAAGGCGACCAGGTCGGGCAGGCGCGCCATGGCCCCATCGTCGTTCATCACCTCGCAGATCACCCCGGCGGCGGTGAGGCCGGCCATGCGCGAGATATCGACCGCCGCCTCGGTATGGCCGGCCCGGGCCAGCACACCGCCCTCCTTGGCGACCAGCGGAAAGACGTGCCCGGGCGAGACGATGTCGCCGGGTCCCTTGGTGGGATCGATGGCCACCGCGACGGTGTGGGCGCGGTCGTGGGTTGAGATGCCGGTGGTCACCCCCTCGGCCGCCTCGATGGAGATGGTGAAGGCGGTGCCGTGCTGGGCGGCGTTCTCGACCGCCATGGGCGGCAGGCGAAGCTGGCGGGCGCGCTCGGCGGTGATCGAAAGGCAGATCAGGCCACGGGCGTGCCTGGCCATGAAGTTGATCTGGTCGGGGGTGGCGAACTGGGCCGGAATGATGACGTCGCCCTCGTTCTCGCGATCCTCGGCGTCCACCAGGATATAAGGGCGGCCCTGGCGGGCGTCTTCGATGATGTCCTCGATGGGCGAAATGGGGGTGTCGCGGGTCATGCCGTGTCTTGCCAGCGGGCAAGATATCGCGCCAGCATGTCGATCTCCAGGTTCACACGCGCGCCCGGGCCAAGCTCGCGCAACGTGGTGACATCCCAGGTGTGAGGGATGACGTTGACGGTGAAGATATCGTCCAGCACTTCATTGACGGTCAGCGAAACGCCCTCGACGGCGATGGAGCCCTTGGCGGCGATATAGCGATGCAGCGGGCGCGGCGCCCGGAGGCTCAAGGCATGGGACCCGCCGTTGATCTCTACCGAGAGCACTTCGCCCACCCCGTCCACATGACCGGAAACGATATGGCCGCCCAGTTCGTCGCCGGCCCGCGCCGGACGCTCCAGATTGACCCGCCGGCCGGCCCGCCAATCGCCCAGGGTGCTCGTCGCCAGGGTTTCATCCGAAGCCTCAACGGCGAACCAGCCTTCGCCTTTGTCGATCACGGTCAGGCAGCAGCCGGCGTGGGCGATCGAGGCGCCGATGGCGACCGTGGCGAGATCGAAACCGGTGTCGATCTCGAACCGCCGATCGCGATCGGTGTCGCGCACGGAGCGCACCCTGCCGATGTCGGTGACGATGCCGGTGAACATCACACCCTCTCGTACCGCTCCCAAAGGTCGTCCCCCAGCGCTTCCACCGAAACCCGGCGCAGGCGTGGCGCGGCGGCCAGGTCCTTCACGACGATGGCCCCAATGGCCGGCCGACCCTCCTCGCCCAGGACGATGGGCGCGCGGAACCATTCGATGGCGTCGATAAGGCCCAGGCTCAGAAAGCTGGCAGCCACCTGGCCGCCCCCTTCGATCATCACCGAGTGAAAATAGTCCATCGCTGTCAGCGCTTTCAGAGCGGCCCTCGGATCGACCCGGCCATCCAGTTCGGCGACCGTCAACACCTCTACCCCGGCGTCAGTCAAACGTTTGTTTGAAGGTTGGGTGGTGAGCACCAGGGTTCGGATGCGAGAGGCGGTCTCGACCAGTTTCGCGGCAAGCGGAATGCGCTGACGGCTGTCCATGACGATGCGGCAGGGCTGGAAGCCGACGTAGCCACCCAATCGGACGGTGAGTGCCGGATCGTCGGCGATCACAGTCTGCACCCCCACCAGAACTCCCGTGTGCATGGCGCGCAGCCTATGGGCCTGTTCGCGCGCGGCCGGCCCCGTGATCCAGCGGCTCTCGCCGGACGCCGTGGCGATCTTGCCGTCGAGGGAGGTCGCCAGCTTGAGGGTGACCCTCATCCGTCCGGCTCGTCGGCCAGCCCCTCGTCGCTCAGAAAGCGGGCGAAGTCGTCGGTGTGGCGAAAATCCCGATAGACCGAGGCATAGCGCACATAGGCCACGTCATCGAGGGATTTCAGCGCCTTCATGACCATCTCGCCGACCACGTGCGAAGCCAATTCGGTCTCGCCCATGCTCTCAAGCTGGCGCACGATTCCGCTCACCATGCGCTCCACCCGCTCTTCCTCCACTGGTCGCTTGCGGGCGGCGATCGAAATGGAGCGCACCAGTTTCTCGCGGTCAAAGGGCGCGCGGCGGCCGGATCGCTTGAGTATGGTCAGCTCGCGAAGCTGCACCCGCTCGAAGGTGGTGAAACGCCCGCCGCACTGCGGACACAGGCGACGACGGCGGATGGCCGCCCCGTCGTCGGAGGGCCGGCTGTCTTTCACCTGGCTCTCAAGCTCGCCGCAGAACGGGCAACGCATGTTGTGGCCCCTCCGCGGCGACCATCAGCCGATCAAGTGTAGATCGGGAACCGCGCGGTCAAGTCCGCCACTTCGGCGCGCACGTCCGCCTCGACATCGGCGTTGTTCTCCTCGCCGTTCGCCGCCAAGCCATCCACGACCCGGGCGATCAGTTGGCCGATCTTGCGGAATTCGGCGACGCCGAAGCCGCGGGTGGTCCCGGCCGGACTGCCCAGACGCAGGCCCGAGGTGATGGCCGGCGGGGCCGGATCGAAGGGAATGCCATTCTTGTTGCAGGTGATGTTGGCCCGCTCGAGGCTGGCTTCGGCGGCTTTTCCGGTCACCCCTTTTGGGCACAGATCGACCAGAAGCAGATGGCTGTCGGTGCCCCCCGAGACGATGTCGAAGCCCGAGACGGCCAAGGCGTCGGCCAGGGCGCGGGCGTTGTCCATCACCGCCCGCGCATAGAGCTTGAAGTCCGGGCGCAGGGCTTCAGCCAGCGCCACGGCCTTTGCGGCTATGACATGCATCAGCGGGCCGCCCTGCAGGCCGGGAAACACCGCCGAATCTATCTTCTTGGCCAGCTTTGCGTCGTTGGTCAGGATCATGCCGCCGCGCGGGCCGCGCAGGGTCTTGTGGGTGGTGGTGGTCACCACGTGGGCGTGCGGCAGGGGGCTGGGAAAGACGCCGCCCGCCACCAGTCCGGCGAAGTGGGCCATATCCACCATCAGCCAGGCGCCCACGCTGTCCGCGACCTCGCGGAAGCGGGCGAAGTCGATGACGCGGCTATAGGCCGAGCCGCCGGCGATGATCAGCTTGGGCCGGCATTCCAGGGCGATCTCCGCCAGGCCCTCGTAGTCGATGATCTGATCCTGGGCGCGCACCGTGTAGGCCACCGGATTGAACCATTTGCCCGACTGGTTGACGCTCTTGCCGTGGGTGAGATGGCCGCCGGCCGCCAGATCCATGCCCATGAAGGTGTCGCCCGGCTTCATCAGGGCCATGAACACCGCCTGGTTGGCCTGCGAGCCGGAGTGCGGCTGCACATTGGCGAAGGCGCAGCCGAACAGGGCTTTGCCCCGCTCGATCGCCAGGGTCTCGACCACGTCCACCCACTCGCAGCCGCCGTAGTAGCGCCGTCCCGGATAGCCCTCGGCGTATTTGTTGGTGAGCACCGAGCCCTGCGCCTCCAGCACCGCGCGCGAGACGATGTTCTCCGAGGCGATCAGTTCGATCTGGTCTTGCTGGCGGGCGAGCTCACGCGCCGTTGCGTCGAAAACCGCGCGGTCGGCGTCGGCGAGGCCGGCGCTGAAGAACGGATCGGCGAGGTCGTTGGAAGCGTGGGCGCCGGCGGTCATGATTCGCCTCCTGGGATGCGTCGCGATGAGGGAGGACTTCATAGTCCCTTGCGCGGCCCGATCAACCGCGCAACCGCGCGCGTCACAGGTGTAAGAGCGATCTGATCTTCGCCTGGACGTCGGCCAAAACGTCCGGCGAAACCGCATTCCTGAAGACCGCCCGTCGCGCTCGCCAATCCAGATTCTTGACCTGATCGGCGAGGACGACGCTGGGCGGGTCGGCGCTGACAACGACCTCGAACGCGTACCTTTTGATCCTTGAGCTTATGGGGCAGCAGATCATCATGCCGCGCAGGCCGTTGTAGCGGGCGGGCGAAAGAACCAAGGCCGGCCGCCGCCCAGCTTGTTCATGCCCCGCCTGGGGATCGAATTCCAGCCACACCACTTCTCCCGCGTCAGGGACGTAGGGGCTCGTCACCACACCTCCCGTCCCACGGGTCGTCCAAAATCGACCTCTTCGGGAAAAGTCTCGGGGGCCATCGTGTCGAGAAGCTGGTCGAGGTCATAGACCGGCGCGCGCACCGGTTCGATCACGATCCGCCCGCCCTCTTCCCTCACATCGACCGCCTGATCGACGTTCAGCGCCGCCGCCGCCATGACCTTCGCCGGGATTCTCACCGAGGCGCTGTTGCCCCATTTCTTTACCAAAACGCGCATCGAACCCTCCGCCGTCAGCTGAATTACCCTTAGCATCACGCCACGAAGGTTGCAACAAAAGTCGATACTTGGATGGGGTTAGTTTGAAATCACGCCCGCGACGAACCCTTCCCAACCATCTCTGAACTTCTTGAATCGAACGCACACGATATTACCCGGCGCAAAGGCCCATTGCTGGTCGTCAGGCACGGGACCGAGCACCCGGAAACCCCCGTCTCCAAGGTTGATGGCCTGGACAGGAGCGCACACGTCAGTCCCCTCATTCAAGAGGGGCATGTAGATGGTTTCGGCGGTCACCTCGCGATCTTAGAAGCTTCCGCCTTGAATTTCGACGTCGCTACGCCGCGTAGCCGCCCATGCGCTTGATGTTGCAGCGGGCCCAGAGGCCTTCCAGGGCGCTGACCAGATCGTCCATCATGGCGTCGGTATGGAAAGGCGTGGGGGTGAAGCGCAGGCGCTCGGTCCCGCGCGGCACGGTGGGATAGTTGATCGGCTGGACGTAAATGGCGTGTTCGGCGAGCAGCATGTCGGAGACCAGCTTGCAGTGGATCGGATCGCCCACCAGCACCGGCACGATATGGCTCACCGAGGGCATGACCGGCAGGCCGGCGGCGGCCATCCGGGCTTTCAGGGCGGCGGCGCGCTCTTGGTGGGCGATGCGCACCTCGTTGTGTTCCTTGAGCCAGCGGATGCTGGCCAGGGCTCCGGCGGTCAGGGCCGGCGGCAGGGAGGTGGTGAAGATGAACCCGCCGGCGTGGGAGCGGATGGCGTCGATGAGGGCGGCGTCGGCCGCCACATAGCCGCCCATTACCCCGAACGCCTTGCCAAGCGTGCCTTCGATGATGTCGATCTGGTCGGCCACGGAGTCGCGGTCCGACACCCCTCCCCCGCGCATCCCGTAGAGACCGACCGCATGGACCTCGTCGAGATAGGTCAGGGCCCCGTATTTATGGGCCAGGGCGGCAGTGGCGCCCACGTCGGCGATGTCGCCGTCCATGGAATAGACGCTCTCGAAGGCCACGAGCTTCGGTGCGTCGGCCGGCGCGTCCGCCAGCAGTTCCTCAAGGTGGACCAGATCGTTATGGCGGAAGATCCGGCGGGGGCCGCCGCCATGGCGGATGCCGGCGATCATCGAGGCGTGGTTCAATGCGTCGGAAAAGACGATCAGGCCGGGGAGGATTTTCTGCAGCGTGGCCAGGGCCGCCTCGTTGGAGACATAGCCGGAGGTAAAGAGCAGCGCCGCTTCCTTGCCATGCAGATCCGCGAGTTCGGCTTCCAGTTCGACGTGGTAGTGGGTGGTCCCGGAGATATTGCGCGTGCCACCCGAGCCCGAGCCCGCCTCGTCGATGGCCCGGTGCATGGCTTCCAGTATGACCGGGTTCTGGCCCTGGCCGAGATAATCGTTGGAGCACCAGACGATCACATCGCGCGGCGCGCCGGCGAGCGGCGTCCAGGTCGCGTAGGGAAAGTCGCCGCGATGGCGTTTCAGATCGGCGAACACGCGATAGCGGCCTTCGCTCCGCACCTCATCGACGGCGTGCCTGAAAGCGGCCTTGTAGTCCATCATCTTTAGCGCACTCCGAGCTGCCGACCGGGACCGCCTCAAAGGTCCGCGATCCGACCCCGCATCAATTGCAATACCGCCGAAAAGTCCTTCTGGCCATGGCCCAGCCCGTCGAAAAGCGCATACAGCGCTTCGGCCTGAGCGCCCATCGGTGTCGCGGCGCCGCTCTTGGCGGCGGCCTCCTGGGCCAGCTTCAGGTCCTCGAGCATCAGGGCGGCGAGGAAGCCGCCTTCGTAGCCGCGGTTCGACGGGGCGGACGCAACCGGTCCGGGCCACGGGCAATAACTGGTCAGCGACCAGCATTGGCCCGACGACTGGCCGGCGATGTC
>JALYTR010000433.1 GCA_030854165.1 Pseudomonadota bacterium
CGCCCTGGCCGCCGTTCTGGGGCTGGCCCTGGCCACCGCGGTCGTCGGCGCCCTCGGCCTGGCCCCGGTGCTGGCCGCCCTGCTGAGGTTCGGCTGGCGAAGCCTGACCGTGCTCATCGTCTATTCGATCTTTCCGCTCGCCCTTCTGGGGACCGCCTGGTTCCTGCTCATCCCCGCCGCGCCGTCCCGCCGGTGGGTGGTTTTCGTCTGGGCGCGGACCTTGCGCGACGGCGCCACCGAGGTTTTGCCGTTCTCGCAGATCGGCGGCTTCGTGATCGGGGCGCGCGCCGCCATCCTGCATGGCGTGTCCCCGGTCGCGGCTTTCTCGACCACCGTGGTCGATGTGACCACCGAGCTGATCGCGCAGTTGGGCTTCACCGGCCTTGGCGTGGCGATGCTGGCCATGCGCCTCGCCGGCGGCGAGGGGCACAACGGCCTGATCGGCGCGGCGGTCCTGGGCCTCGTCCTGTCCGCCGCCGGCGCCGCGGCCTTCATCGTCGCCCAGCGGCGGGGAATGGGACTGGTCGAAGGGCTGGCTCGCCGCTTCCTGCCGAGGGCGGTCGCCGGGGCCGGCGCGGTCGGCGCGGCCCTGAACGCGCTTTACGAGCGGCCCGTGCGGCTGGGCGCCGCCGTCCTTGTCCACCTGGCCGCCTGGATCGCCAGCGCCGCCGGGGCGTGGATCGCCCTGCGCCTGGCCGGGGTCGCCATCGCCCTGCCCGACGTCCTGGCCCTCGAGGCCCTGGTCACCGCCGTGCGCAGCGCCGCCTTCGTCGCGCCCATGGGGCTGGGCGTCCAGGAGGCGACCTACGCCCTGATCGGCCCGCTTTTCGGCCTCGGCGCCGAGATGTCCGTGGCCCTTTCCCTTCTCAAACGCGCCCGCGACCTGGCCATCGGCCTGCCGGCCCTATTGATCTGGCAGGCCCTCGAAGGCCACAGGCTGATCAAAGGGCGGGCGGACGAAAACGACCTGGATCGGGGAATCGGCTAGGGCCGTTTGAGATGCGGGTGGAGCGCCCACGTCGACTGGCGACGACGGCGCTGGCGCGCCGGAATCGTCGATCTCCGGCAAAGGCGGCAGCGCCGGCGGAACGCTCGAAGTCCCGCCTCCATCGATCTCGCTCTGCCTGTACTGCATATAGACCGACCGGAGGGTGGCGTAGGGATCAGCGGCGTCGGAGAGAAGCGCCTTGAGCTCGTCATCTGCGCCGGCGCGGGTGTCCAGGCCGCTCACCACCGCCGCGCTGGTGCTGATCTCGGTTCGATAGCGATAGTTGACGAAGTGGACCGGATCGATCGTCGTATCGACGCCGACCCCCAGCAGGTCGCGCACCGTCGAAGGGCCGATCACCGGAATGAACAGATAGGGGCCCGGCCCCACTCCATAGCGGCCGAGGGTGTCGCCGAAGGTGCTGTCGTGGTGGGGTATGCCCTCATGGGCCACCACATCGATCAGGCCGGCCAGGCCGAGGGTCGAGTTGAAGGCGAAGCGCACCGTGGTCGACGCGGCGCGCCGCAACCGCAGTTGCAGGACATCGTTGATGAACACCAGCGGCTCGCCAAGGTTGGTCACCACATTATGCAGCCCCTTGCCGATCGGTCCCGGGGTAAGCGCCCGGTAGAGCATGGCCACCGGGCGGATGAGGATCTTGTCCAGGAACCGGTTGATCGCATAGCCGCGCCGGTTGAGACGCTCCCACGGATCGGCGACCGCGACGCCGGCGACGACCCGGCGTGGCGCGGCGCTGGACGCGCCGGAGGCGGTGAACGCCGTCACGATCAGAAAGACGGCGATGATAGATCGGCGCACGCGCGGCTCCTTGCTCGGATGGTTGCATAGGCTGGCGTTGGACGAAGATTCAATCCAAACCGTGTCGCGACTCCGCCCGATCGAACCGTCTCATGACGCGCGCCCTGGAGACTTCCTCTGTCCGATCCGACGATTTCATTGAAAGGCCGGCGTTCGCGCATTTCCGTTCTCGTGGCCTTCTGTGGCCGGCGCGCCCCGTTGGTGGCGGCGATCGGCCTGATCCTGGGCCTCGCCGCGCTCGCCTACGCCGGCTCGCATTTTTCGATGACCACCGACACCGATAAGCTGATCTCCAAGGCCCTCCCCTGGCGCCAGCGCGAGACCGCCTTCAACACCCTCTTCCAGCCGGCTGGGGACCAGGTCGTCGTGGTCATCGACGGTGCCACGCCGGAGCTGGCCGAGGCGGCGGCGGCGACGCTCGCCGACAAGCTGAGAAGCCGGGCCGATCTCTTCCACGATGTGAGCCGCCCCGACGCGGGACCCTTCTTTGCGCGCGATGGACTGCTCTACGAGCCCCTCGCCGATGTCCGCGCGAATCTGAACGCGCTGGTCGCCGCCCAGCCGTTCCTGGGTCCGCTGGCCGCCGATCCTTCCCTGCGCGGCTTGATGGGCGCGCTCTCCACCGCGTTGCTGGGCGTCACCGCGGGACAGGCGTCGCTGGGCGATCTCGATCGACCCATCGCCGCTTTGGCCGACACGCTCGGCCGGATGCGGGCCGGCCGCCCGGCTTATTTTTCCTGGCGCGCCCTGATCTCGGGCAAGGCCGCCGACCCACGGGAGCTGCGCCATATCGTTCTGGCCACCCCGGTGC
>JALYTR010000434.1 GCA_030854165.1 Pseudomonadota bacterium
GTTGACGGGCGCGGACCCCGTCCGGCGGGGCCGTGCAGGAGGCGTCTTGCCGCCTCGGCGATCCGCCGTTGCAGATCGGCCAGATCGGGACCGCCGCCAGGCGAGGGCGGCGGACGGCGCCGCGGCTCCTCCTGGCGCGGGCCTTCGCGGCCCTGACCGGGGTCGTCCGTTTTGCCGGCATCCTCGCCCGTCGGCGGCGAGTCCCAGGGTCCGGGGTTGGCGTGATCGTTCCAGGGCATGATGGGCGGAGTCGTTTCTCTCTTTTGGGTCCGGCGCGTCACGCGGAGCTTGTAAAGCGGCTCGCGCGCTCGGATATGAGACGCCCCGCCTGGCAAAGCAATATCCGCCGATGAGCGCTCCCGGCCAATCCGACCGCGATCTGATCCTCGCCGCCCTCGATCGGATCGTCGATCCCAAGAGCGGGCGTGGTCTGACGGCCGCCGGGCTGGTCCAGGATCTGATCCTCGGCGAGGGCCGCGCCGGCTTCATGCTGGAGGTGGCGGCCGAGGACACCGCCCTCTACGCGCCCGTTCGCGACGCCGCCGAGGCCGCGCTGCGCGCTACCCCGGGGATCGGAAGGGCGCAGGTCGTGCTCACCGCGGCGGCCAAGGCGGCCGGACCCGGTGTCACGCGGGTCCGAAAGGGTGCGCATGTGGCCGCCGATGCGCGGGCCGACACCCAGGCCATGCCCCCGGCCGAGCGCCTGCCTCACGTTCGGCGGGTGATCGCGGTGGCCAGCGGCAAGGGCGGGGTGGGCAAGTCCACCGTCGCGGTCAATCTCGCCTGCGCCTTCGCTGGCCTCGGCCTGAAGACCGGACTTCTGGACGCCGACGTCTATGGCCCCTCGGCGCCCAAGATGCTGGGCATCGACCAGCAGCCGAAGTTCGAGGATGGCAAGCTCACCCCCCTGGAAGTCTGGGGCCTCAAGGCGATGTCCATCGGCTTCCTCATCGATGAGGCGTCCCCGATGATCTGGCGCGGCCCGATGGCGTCTTCGGCCGTGCGCCAGATGATCCAGGACGTGCGCTGGGGGAGCGAGGGTGATCCCCTCGACGTCCTGGTGGTCGATCTGCCACCGGGGACGGGCGACATCCATCTGACCCTGGTGCAGAAACTGGCGGTGGACGGGGTGGTGATCGTCTCGACGCCGCAGGAGATCGCCCTCATCGACGCGCGCCGCGCCAGCGCCATGTTCGGCAAGATGAATCCGCCGGTTCCCATTCTGGGGGTGATCGAGAACATGGCCTTCTTCCCCGATCCTTCCACCGGCCAGCCCATCGCGATCTTTGGCCAGGGCGGAGCGCGCAAGGAGGCGGCGCGGCTCAAGGTCCCCTTCCTGGGCGAAATTCCCATCGACATCGCCCTGCGCCAGGGCGCCGACGAGGGCCGGCCGCTGGTGGCGACGGCGCCGGAGAGTTCCGTGTCGCGGGCGATTATCGAGATCGCGCGGACGCTGGCGGTGGCCCACTAAGCCGGGGTTAGTTTGGCGTGGTCGATCCGGCGAGGCGCGCCGGCGGCCCAAGTTCGCCGCCGAGGGCTTCCAGCGCCGGCGCCTGAGTGGCCATGGCGTCGCGCGTGTCCAACTTCGCGCGGATTTCGCCGTGGCGTTTCGAGTCGAGCTTGTAGCCGATGAAGCAGGCGCCGCCGAGCATGACGAAAACCACCGGGGCGATCAGATAGACCAGCTCCATGCCGAAGATAGCCGATGAGGTATTGTGCGCGCCTTCCTGGGCCTTGTAGCCGATCCAGCCCAGGACGAGGAACGAAAACCCGATGCTGAAGGCGTTGGCGATCTTCTCGCCAGTGGTGATCATGGCGTAGAGCAGGCCGACCCGATGCTTGCCCTGGTCCAGGCGCACGGCGTCGCCGACATCGGCGACCATGGCGCGGACCAGGAGGGTGAAGCTTGCCGCCACGAAGCCCATGACGAACATGAACAGAGCCGCCAGGGGAAAATAGGCCCGCGGCAGGAAGGCCAGGGCGACAAGGCCGAGGGAATAGCTGGCGGTGGCGCCCATCAGGGTGCGGTGCTTGCCGATCCGGGTCGCCACCCAGCCGAGGGTGGGCGCGCCGGCCACCCCGGCGACGACATAGATGAGCAGCAGGACGCTGGAGTTGGCGATGGTGAAGCCGCGCGCGTCGTGAAAATAGAACAGGTAGAGCGCCGCCATCCATCCCGGTCCCAGCGCCAGGCAGAAATCGGCGACGATGATGCGCCGCATGTCCGGGCGCGAAACCATCTCCCAGTAGTCGCGAAGCCCAAAGCGCTCGCCGGTCCTCTCCGGGACGATCCGCTCCGGGATGCGCAGGAGGGCCAGGCCGACGCCGGCGGGAACGCAAAGGACGATGAACCAGCCCATGGCGCCCACCGCGCCCGCTCCGCTGGAGCCGTCATGCCTGGCCATCGCGATCGGCAGGACAAGGACGATGACGGCGGCGACGATGCTGACGAACTGGATCGCGCCAAAGACCCGGGAGCGTTCGTGATAGGTGGCGGCCACGACCGACGCCCAGGAGAGGTGGGAAAGGGTGATCAGCGAGGCGCCGAGATAGTAGATGAACAGCCAGCCGATCAGATAGCCGTAGCTCACCGCGCC
>JALYTR010000435.1 GCA_030854165.1 Pseudomonadota bacterium
AACCTCGGCCTGATCGGCGGCGAGCGGGTGGCGCGCCGCGACTCGGCCGCCAAGCGCTGGGCCTCGCGCCTCGCCAACGCCATCCGCCGCCGCCTTTTGAATGATGGCGCCGACGACACCGGCTGCGGGCTGAAGGCCTTCCGGCGCGAGGCCTTCCTGCGCCTTCCCTATTTCGACCACATGCACCGCTATCTGCCGGCCCTTTTCCTGCGCGAAAGCTACGAGGTCGCCTTCCGGCCGGTGAGCCATCGCGCCCGCCAGACCGGCGCCTCGAAATACACCAACTGGGGGCGCCTGTGGCCGACCCTGCCCGACCTGGCCGGCGTCGTCTGGCTGCGCGCCCGGGCCCGCGACCCGGGCGGGGTAGATGAGGTCTGAAGGCGGGCGGTTCAACCCGTTAACCAAAGGCCGCTAGGGATGGGGCCATGCGCCTCCTCGCCGCCGCGCCGCTGCTCGTCCTGCCGGTGGCGGCCTATAATCTGTTCTTCATGCTCCTAGGCGGCGGCTTGCGGGTCGCCGGCGCCCACGCCCGGCTCTCGGCGCCGCTCTTCACCCTCACCACCGCGCCGGGCGGCGTATGGCCGGTGAGCGCCGCCGACCTGATGGTGGCCGGCGCCCTGGTGGTGCTGTTCATCGAGCTGCTGAAGTCCCTCGCCAGCCGGCGGATCGCCCTTGTCAATCACGCGCTTTGCCTGCTGCTCTTCGTCGCCTGCCTGGTGGAGCTGCTGCTCGCCCCGGCCTGCGCCAGCTCGACCTTCTTCCTGATCACCCTCATGGTGCTCCTGGACGTGGTGGCCGGCTTCATCGTCACCGTCGCGGGCGAGCGGCGCGAGGCTGAGGAGCCGGAGTATCGGTGAGGGGCCCGGCGCGATCTACGCCCCGACGTCCTTCGCCTTCTTGGCCTTCTTCTTTTTCTTCTTGTCCGGTTTGACGGACTTGTCATTGGCCGGCTTGGCCTTGGCTTCGCCCGGATGGTCGGCGGCGGCGGCGAGGGCGGTGAGAATCTTGAGGAAGGTGTCGCGCTTCTTGGGGGCCAGCAACGACAGAAGGCGCGCGTCGGCGGCGGCGGAGGGGCCCGTCCCGGCGTCGAGGGCGGCGCGGCCGGCGGCCGAGAGGCGCACCGTGTTGGCCCGCGCGTCGGTGGCCGAGCGTTCGCGCTCCAGAAGGCCCTTGGCGAGCATGCGGGCGACCAGATCGGCCAGGGTCGAGCGGTCGATGCCGGTGGCGCGGACCAGATCGTTCTGGGTGCCCCCATCGGCCGCCCCGGCGGCGGCGAGCACGGTGAACTGGCGCTGGGTGATCGTCGCCGGCCCGGCCGCTTCGGTATGAAAATCGAGCGCCAGTTGCAGCGCCCGATGCAGCAGATGGGTCGCCGACCCCCCCAGCCCGTCGCCGGCGAGCTTCGTCTTCACCTTGGCCATGACGCTGTCCTTAGCGGCCTCCCGGCCAGAGGATGCACCCCTTAACGGAGTTTCACGTCGGTTTGAAGACAGACCATCCGTGGACGGTTGTCGGCCCCGCTAGAAGCCCGGGTCCGGCGGCTCGGGCGGCGCGATTTCCTCCGCGGCGCGGCTGTGCTTCAGCAGGAAGGGGGTCTGGGCGAGGGCGAAGACGATGGCGGCGACGATCACCACGATGCGGAAGATGGCCCAGGTCTCCTGGCTCTGGGTGCGGCGGACGACCTCGTTGGCGACGGCGCAAGCCCACCAGAAGGCGCCGTAGCGGATAGCCAGGGTGGCCCAGGCTTGGTCGGTCAGGTGGAAGGCGCCGCCCAGGATGTATTTGAGGGGGTTCTTCTTGAGCGCCAGGCCGCCGAACAGGACCGCGCCCAAGAGGCCATCGACGATGGTCATCTTCATCTGCAGGATGTCGGCGCGGTGGAGGAAGAGGCTGGCCCCGCCGAAAACCAGGGCCAGGGCGCCGGTGACGGCCGGCAGCGGGGCGATACGGCGCTCGACGACCAGGCTCACGGCAAGGGCCAAGGCCGCGCCGCCGACCACGAGCCACGTGGCCAGGCGAAAGTCGTGGGTGATCAGCAGGACGGCGAGGAAGGCGACCGCCGGCGCGCCGTCGATGGCGTAGCGCAGCCAGGGCGCGGCTTTGGGCGAGGTGGGAGCGGGATCAGCCATGGGAGGTCGCCTCCAGGCCGACCAGGGAGCGGGAGAAGGCGCGGGCGTCGAAGGGTTGGAGATCGGCGATGTCCTCGCCGACCCCGATCAGCTTGATGGGGGAGTCGGAGGCCTGGGCGACGGGGACCAGGACGCCGCCGCGGGCGGTGCCGTCGAGCTTGGTCATCACGATGCCGGTGACCCCGATGGCGTTGCCGAAGATGTTCTCCTGGGCGAGCGCGTTGCGCCCCACCGTGGCGTCGAGGACCAGCAGCACCTCGTGGGGGGCGCGCGGATCGAGCTTGCGCAGGGAGCGGATCATCTTGGTCAGTTCATCCATCAGCCCCTGCTTGTTCTGCAGGCGCCCGGCCGTGTCGAGGAGGAGGACGTCATAGGCCTCGGCGCGGGCGCGCTCCAGGGCGTCGTAGGCCAGGCCCGCGGCGTCGGCCCCATTGGGGCGGCTGAGGAAGTCGGCGCGGGCGCGCGT